>DAOVQI010000091.1 GCA_030628785.1 Bacteroidota bacterium | reverse complement strand
TGGCAGTTACATCATCGATTAACTGTACATAAATCTGCTTATTACTTCTGAAAACAGACATTCTTGGTTTGTTTACTGTTCCGGAAATTCTCTTCCGTACTCTTCGTCTTATTCTTAATCTTCTATCCTGCTTTGTTAAAGCCATGATTTTGCCAATATTATTTTGTTACACACTTGCAGTCTTTCCAGCCTTTCTTCTCAACTGTTCACCAACATAGCGTATCCCTTTCCCTTTATAAGGCTCCGGGGGTCTTAATGAACGTATTTTTGCTGCAACGTGACCCAGTAATTGTTTATCAATGCTTTTAAGCGTTATAATCGGGTTACTTCTTCGTTCTGTTTTTGTTTTAATCTTAATCTCGACAGGTATTTCAAGAATAATATCATGCGAATAACCCAGACTTAATTCAAGCAGTTGTCCTTTGGCTTCAGCACGGAAACCAACTCCTGCCAATTCCTGTTTGATTTCATATCCCTTCGACACACCGACTACCATATTATTAATAAGAGAGCGATAAAGACCATGAAGCGACTTATGATGCTTTTGCTCAGTTGGCCGGTTTACCACAACCTGATTCGGTTCTACCGAAACATTTATCTCAGGAGCAACTTTTTGAGAAAGTTCTCCCAAAGGACCTTTTACAGTTATAAGATTTCCCTCATTCACTGTAACACTTACGCCTTCGGGCAAACTAACGGGTAATCTTCCTATTCGTGACATTTATCTTCCCTCCGATTCTTAATAAACATAACATAAAACTTCACCACCCACATTTTGTTTTCTGGCTTCTTTATCGGTCATTACCCCTTTCGATGTGGATAATATGGCTATTCCCAGACCATTCAAGACCCTGGGAAGGTTATTAGCTTCGGCATATTTTCTTAATCCGGGGCGACTTATCCTTTTAATGGATTTAAGGGCCGGTTTATTCGTTTCCGGGTGATATTTCAGAGCAATTCTAATAAGCCCCTGGGGGCCTTCCTCTTCAAATTTATAACTAAGGATATACCCTTTATCATAAAGGATTTTAGTGATCTCTTTCTTTAAATTCGAGGCAGGAATCTCAACAATCTTATGGCTTGCCATTAAACCATTCCTGACTCGTGTAAGATAATCTGCTATTGGATCTGTCATTTTTATTTTCTGTTTTAAATTTTGGATTTTGAGTATTTAAAATCCAAAATTCCAATCAACATTAAAACTTTTACCAACTTGCTTTCTTAATGCCGGGTATCAAACCTGCAGATGCCATCTCCCTGAAAGTAATTCTACTCAATCCGAACTGCCTCATATAACCCTTTGGTCTGCCCGTAAGTTTACACCTGTTATGCAGTCTGATTGGATTTGAATTCCTGGGTAATCGGCTTAGTCCGACATAGTCACCCTCTGTCTTTAGTTTTTCTCTTTTTGCAGCATACTGGTCGACTAATTTCTGCCGTTTTATCTCCCTGGCTTTCATTGATTCTTTTGCCATACTAATTACTTTTGCTAGTTTTAAAAGGCAATCCAAATTCTTTTAATAAAGCAAAACCTTCTTCATCGGTTTTTGCTGAAGTAACGAAAGTAACCTGGAGTCCCATTATTTTATTTATTTTATCGATGTCAATTTCCGGAAAAATAATTTGTTCGGATATACCGAGGGTATAATTGCCTCTGCCATCCAGTTTGCTGGTTATGCCCTTGAAATCACGGATCCTTGGTAAGGCTACACCTATCAATCTCTCCAGAAATTCATACATTCTATCCCTGCGCAAGGTAAGGGTTACACCGATTGGCATTTTTTTCCTTAATTTAAAATTCGATATATCTTTTGTAGCCAGGGTTTTTACAGCTTTCTGGCCGGCAATCGTAGAGATTTCTTCTATGCCGGTATCTATAAGCTTTTTGTCAGCCACAGCCTGCCCAATCCCCTGATTGATAACCATTTTTTGTAACCGGGGCACCTGCATAACCGATTTGTAATTGAATTCTTTCTTTAATGCAGGAATAATCTCTTCGAGATATTTCTTTTTCAGATATGGTGAGTATTCCATTATTTTATCTCCTCCTCTGATTTTTTTGAATATCGCACCAATTTATTATTTTCATTCAGTCTCCTGCCAATTCGTGTGGGCTCACCACTTGAGGGATCCACCAACAGCAAATTGGATATATGAATTGGTGCCTCCTTCTTAAGAATACCACCCTGGGGGTTTTGTGCATTGGGTTTAGTATGTTTCGAAACCATATTTACACCCTCAACAATAGCACGCCTTTTCTTCACTAAAACCTCGAGGACTCTACCTTGCTGACCTTTGGCTTCACCTGTAATAACAATTACCGAATCTCCCTTATTAATATGCAACTTATTTCCCATTGATCTGAACTTTTTATTTATAATACCTCAGGTGCCAATGAAATGATTTTCATGTATTTTTCACGTAATTCCCGGGCTACCGGACCAAAAATTCGTGTTCCACGTATCTCGTCCAGATTGGTCAGAAGCACTACAGCATTGTCATCAAACCTGATATATGAACCATCCGGCCTTCTGGTTTCCTTTTTTGTTCTAACTACAACAGCTCTGGTGACCATTCCTTTTTTTACCTCCCCGGAAGGTAAAGCACTTTTAACAGAAACGACTATTTTATCACCTATTCTGGCATACCTTTTCCCTGTACCTCCAAGGACTCTGATACATAAAACTTCTTTGGCACCACTATTATCGGCAACTAACAATCTGCTTTCTTGTTGTATCATAATTACTTAACTCTTTCGATAATTTCAACTAATCTCCAGCTTTTCCTTTTACTCAAAGGGCGCGTTTCCATAATCTTCACCGTATCACCAATATTACAAGTATTCTCTTCATCATGGGCAATTAGTTTTGTTGTTTTATTCAGAAATTTTCCATAAATCGGATGCTTAATCCTCCTTTTTACGGCAATGACAATAGATTTTTCCATCTTATTGCTGACAACAATGCCAATTCGCTCTTTTCTTAAATTACGCTTTTCCATCCTGATAATTAGCTTTTCTGTTTTTCATTTAATTGTCTCTTACGCAGTTCTGTCCTTAACCTTGCAATATCTTTACGGGTTTCTTTAATTTTCATAGGATTATCTAACGGAGAAATAATATGACCTAATTTAATCCGGGTTAACATGCTTTTTTCGTTATCAATCCTTTCTTCAATTTCTCTGGTTGACAATTCTTTTATTTCAGTTGGCTTCATGGTATAAAATCAATTGATTATTCAACATAATCGCGCCTAACAATAAATTTAGTTGTTACAGGCAACTTTTGGGCTGCTAGTCGTAATGCTTCTTTTGCAATTTTGAAAGGAACTCCTTCAGCCTCAATGATGATTCTTCCTGGTGTTACCGGAGCAACAAATCCTTCAGGTGGGCCCTTCCCCTTTCCCATGCGAACCTCAGCAGGTTTTTTAGTGATGGGTTTATCAGGAAAGATCCTGATCCAGATTTGTCCCTGACGCTTCATATGCCGGGTAACAGCTTGCCTGGCAGCTTCAATTTGCCTTCCAGTAATCCACGACTGCTCTAACGTTTTAATGCCGAAGGACCCAAATGCCAATTGGTTTCCCCTTTGGGCATTACCTTTCATTTTGCCTTTTTGTCGCCTTCTGAATTTAGTTTTCTTGGGCTGTAACATTATTATTTAATATGTATCGAAATTTCAAAAACATAATCTGATATACAATGAGTTACGCCTCTTTCTAATTGCCTTGTAATTTTTTAGGCTAAGGCTTAGGCTAAGGCTAAGGTTTTTAACTGCAAATAGTAACCTTTTAGCCTTCATTTAGACTTATTTTTTTGTCTTTATGACATACTTTTCCTATTTTCTTCACTTTATATTAATTATTATGTTTTTCTATTTTTATATATAAATGAAATCTTTATATGTCATTTCAAATAATAATTTCTTAAAATCCTAATACCTTTTATCTTCCTTAGCCTTAGCCTCAGCCTTAGCCTTTAGGAATAACCAAAATTAGTATAAAATATCAATCAAATATTGCTTTTTTAATTACTTTGCGAAGCTATGTTCTATATATAGTCTCCTTAAGGTTATCTTCTTTTTTTCTTAAATCCCTTTGGTCTTGTGCTTTTGGCTCCAATGTTAGGAGACAGATCACGTTTTCCAAAAATTTCCCCATTACAGATCCACACCTTGACCCCAATAAGTCCAACCTTAGTTAATGCCTCA
The DNA here is from genome assembly GCA_030628785.1 of Bacteroidota bacterium. Lineage (GTDB taxonomy): Bacteria > Bacteroidota > Bacteroidia > Bacteroidales > VadinHA17 > CAZEWS01. The sequence continues at coordinate 5,268 of DAOVQI010000091.1, read as the reverse complement.
GCCAGGGCATATTCAATATCTGCCCTGAATGTATGTAATGGAATCCTGCCTTCCTTGTATGTTTCATTTCGGGCCATTTCGGCACCTCCCAAACGGCCCGATACCAATACTTTAATCCCTTCAGCACCCATTCTCATGGTTGAAGCTATCGTCATTTTAATCGCTCTCCGGTACGAGATTTTTCCTTCGATCTGACGTGCAATATTATTTGCCACAATATTAGCATCTAACTCAGGGCGTTTTACTTCAAAAATATTTATCTGAACTTCTTTTTGGGTGATCTTTTTCAGTTCCTCCTTCAATTTATCAACTTCCTGTCCGCCTTTTCCTATGATAATACCGGGTCTGGCAGTATTAACAGTTACAGTGATCATCTTTAAGGTTCGTTCAATTATAATTTTTGATATACTGGCTTTGGCCAAACGTGTAGTTAAATATTGTCTTATTTTTGAATCTTCCAATAATTTATCAGCATAATTCTTGCCTCCGAACCAATTTGAGTCCCAACCTTTTATTATACCTAATCTATTTCCTATCGGATTAACTTTTTGTCCCATTTATTACGCGTTTGATGTATTTTCCTGAATACGGTTTAAACTGTCAAGTATTATGGTAACGTGATTGGATCTCTTTCTGATCCTGTGAGCTCTTCCCTGGGGTGCAGGACGCAATCTTTTAAGAGTTCTCGACTGGTCGACATAAGCTTCTTTTACAAATAACTGGCTGTCTTCGATCCGAACTCCTTCATTTTTAGTTTGCCAATTGGCAATGGCTGAAAGCAGTAATTTTTCCACCCTTTTCGAAGCGTGTTTTGAGCTGCATTTCACTATATCCATGGCCTTATTCACCTCCTGTCCTCTGATCAGATCAATCACTAATCGCATTTTTCGAGGAGAAGTCGGACAATTTCTAAGTACAGAAAAGTATTTTTCTTTTCTCTCTTCTTTTAATTGATTAGCTCTATTCCTTTTTCTTGCGCCCATTTTTAAGAATGTTTTTCAAAATACAATGACCTTACCTGGCCTTGCCACCATGGCCCCTCCATGTTCTGGTCGGTGCGAATTCTCCCAGTTTATGGCCAACCATATTCTCTGTAATATAAACCGGTATAAATTTATTACCATTATGTACAGCAATTGTATGTCCAACAAAATCGGGTGAGATCACTGACCGTCGAGACCAGGTTTTAATAACCGATTTTTTTTTCGATTCGTTTTGTTCGAAGATTCTCTTTTCCAACTTATAATCAATAAAAGGACCTTTTTTTACTGATCGGCTCATAATGATACTATTCTAATTATTATTTCTTTTTTCTTTCAACAATAAATTTATTTGACAACTTTTTCTTGCTTCGGGTTTTATATCCTTTTGCAGGGATCCCCTTTCTTGACCTTGGTAATCCTCCTGATGCTTTGCCTTCGCCACCTCCCATTGGGTGATCAACCGGGTTCATGGCAACTCCTCTAACCCTGGGTCTTCTTCCCAGCCATCTGCTTCTTCCCGCCTTGCCTGAAGATTCAAGACCATGGTCTGGGTTTGATACCGTACCAATAGTTGCTCTACAGGTTGTCAACACCATTCTGGATTCCCCTGATGGAAGTTTCATGATAGCATATTTCTTGTCTCTCGAAGTAAGTTGCGCATATGAACCGGCACTCCTGGCTAAACTTCCACCTTTTCCGGGAGTCAGTTCTATGTTGTGAACAACGGTCCCCAGCGGGATATCAGATAATGGTAATGCATTGCCGATTTCCGGTGCAATACCTTTTCCAGACTGAATGGTTTGACCAACCTTAAGCCCGTTTGGAGCAATAATATATCTCTTTTCTCCATCTTCGTAAACTACTAGCGCAATCCTGGCTGTGCGATTTGGGTCATACTCTATTGTCCGTACTATGGCAGGAATTTCATCTTTGTTACGAAGGAAATCAATATGGCGGTATCTTTTTTTATGTCCACCGCCCATATATCTCATGGTCATTTTTCCTGAATTATTCCTTCCGCCGCTCTTTTTCAGAGGTCGTAGCAAAGATTTTTCAGGGTAAGATCGTGTAATCTCCGCGAACGTACTGGTTACCTTTTGTCTTTGACCCGGTGTAACAGGTTTTAACTTCTTAACTGCCATGGTTTTTAAATATTGCTATAAAAATCGATGGTATCTCCTTCAGCCAATGTCACGATGGCTTTTTTTAAGGAGCCCGTTTTCCCGGTCACAATTCCTGTCCGGGTATACCTTGATTTCCTCTTCCCACCGTAACGCATGGTATTAACCGATTCTACGGTAACACCATACATTTCTTCAATGGCTTTTTTAATTTGAATCTTATTTGCCTTTTTCGAAACAATAAAGCCAAAACGATTATAATTCTCGCTTTGGGTCGTCATTTTTTCCGTTACTATTGGTTTAAGTATAATATCCATTATCCTCTGTCTGATTTTCTATACACTAAAAGTTTTATCTAAACCATTAATTGAGCTCTCGACCAGAACCAATATTGAAGCCCTTAGGATATCGTATGTCGTTAATTCCGCGACTGTTACAACTTTAGAATCTTTCAGATTTCGAGAGGACAAATATATATTTTTATTTGGTTCAGCTAAAACGAAAAGTGATTTTTTATTATTAATCTTCAGATTGGTATTCAATCCTGCAAATTCCCTGGTTTTCGGAGTATCATATTGAAAATCTTCCACAACAATAATATCCTTGCTTTTTGCTTTATATGTCAGGGCTGATTTGCGTGCTAATTGCTTTACCTTTTTATTAAGTTTAAATCCATGGTTACGGGGCTGTGGTCCGAAAGTCCTGCCTCCACCTCTGAAGATTGGTGATTTAATGCTTCCGGCTCTTGCCGTGCCGGTTCCCTTTTGTCTTTTGATCTTCCTGGTACTGCCGATGATCTCACTTCTTTCTTTGGTTTTATGTGTACCTTGCCGGTTTTTGGCCATAAATTGCCTGGTATCCAGATATATGGCATGATCGTTTGGCTCAATTCCAAAAATGGAATCATCCAGGTTTATTTTCCTCCCTGTATCTTCCCCTGAAATATTTTTAACCGCTACTTTCATTACTTTGTAATTATTAAATATGAACCCTTGGGACCGGGAACAGATCCCTTAACGATTAGCAGGTTGTTATCCGGTATAATTTTCATCACCCTAATATTAATCATCATCACCTGATTACCACCTGTTCGGCCGGCCATTCTCATCCCTTTGAATACCCTCGAAGGAGAAGAAGATGCTCCTAGCGAACCGGGTGCCCGGTTTCGGTTGTGTTGTCCGTGTGTTTGGTCTCCAACTCCATGGAAACCATGACGCTTGACAACACCCTGAAAACCTTTCCCTTTAGAAATACCTCTTACATCCAACCATGTATCATTTTTAAAAAATTCTACGGTTAAGGTATCACCCAAATTTACTTCTGTTTGGAATTTAGTAAACTCCACTAATTCTCTCTTTGGTGTTGTATTTGTATTTTTGAAATGTCCCAATTCAGCTTTTGTACAGTGCTTTTCCTTTTTTTCATCAAAACCCAGTTGAACCGCGTTATAACCATCTTTTTTCCGTGTCTTTATTTGTGTTATAATGCATGGACCAGCTTGTATTACGGTACAAGGAACATTTTTCCCTTCTTCAAAGAGGGAGGTCATCCCAATTTTTTTGCCAATTAATCCTTCCATTTTCCAGGGTATTACAAAATTTTACACCTTAATTTCAACCTCCACTCCACTGGGCAATTCCAATTTCATCAGGGCATCAATGGTTTTTGGAGTGGAGCTGTAAATATCCAACAATCGTTTAAAAGAACACAGTTGAAACTGTTCCCTTGATTTTTTATTCACAAAAGGTGAACGTAGAACGGTAAAAACACGACGATGAGTCGGTAATGGAATTGGCCCGCTAACAACTGCACCTGTAGATTTTACCGTTTTTACAATCTTTTCAGCCGATTTATCGACCAGGTTATGATCGTACGACTTTAGTTTAATTCTAATCTTCTGGCTCATTATTTGATTAAAATTCAGTTATACCTATACCTTTAGCACTTTCAATAATTTTTGATGAAATCTCAGGCGGCACTTCTTCATAATGTGAAAATTCCATTGTTGATGTAGCCCGTCCTGAGGTTATTGTTCGCAAAACAGTGACATATCCAAATTTTTCGGCAAGTGGGACCCTGGCTTTAATAACCCTGGCTCCGGCTTTTGTTTCCATCCCCTCAACCTGTCCGCGTCTTCTGTTAAAATCGGAGATTATGTCTCCCATGTATTCTTCCGGTGTCACAACCTCCGCTGACATTATGGGTTCGAGTAAAACGGGATTTGCCTTTGAACATGCCTTTGTAAAAGAATGTTTGGCGACAATTTCAAAGGAAAGCATATCAGAATCAACCATATGGTAGGAACCATCCTTTAGAATAACCTTTAGATTATCCATTGGATAACCAGCCAATACCCCGTTTTGCATGGCATGCTTAAACCCTTTTTCAACAGAGGGTATAAATTCCCTGGGAATATTTCCTTTTTTCACTTCGTCAATAAACTGAAGCCCCCTGACCCCTTTATCAGCCGGAGAAATTTCAATGATTATTTCTGCAAACTTACCCTTACCACCTGTTTGTTTCTTAAATACTTCCTTATGTTCAATAAGAGCTGTAATAGCTTCCTTATAAGCAACCATGGGAAGCCCCTGATTGCAGCCAACATTAAATTCCCTCTTTAGCCTGTCCATAAGAATCTCCAGATGAAGTTCTCCCATTCCATTGATAATCGTTTGTCCGGTATCCTCATCTACATTCACCTGAAAAGTTGGATCCTCCTCTGCCAATTTTCTCAGGGCAATAGTAAGTTTATCTATATCTTCCTGCGTTTTTGGTTCAATGGCTATTCCAATAACCGGATCGGGAAATACTATCGATTCCAGGTAAATTGGTTTTTTTATATCACAAAGCGTATCCCCGGTCTGAATATCTTTAAATCCAACAATGGCACAGATATCACCAGCTTCTATCCGGTCTTTGGGATTTTGTTTATTAGCGTGCATTTCATATAGCCGGGATATCCTTTCTCTTTTATTTGTTCTGGTATTGAAAATACTCGATCCCGATTGAATATAACCCGAATAAATCCTCAGGAATGCCAATTTACCGACAAAGGGATCGGTTGCTATTTTAAAAGCAAGAGCCGTTAAGGGTTCATTCGGATCGGGGTTTCTTTGAACTTGCTGATTATTTCTGGGATTAACCCCTTGAACCGGACCGATATC
>DAOVQI010000252.1 GCA_030628785.1 Bacteroidota bacterium | reverse complement strand
TGATTCCCTGATGAGGAAATTTGCAAGTGATTATCCAGATTTATGTTGGTTGGATACAATAGGTTACAGCGAGGAAGACAGAAAAATTCTGTTTGTAAAGATTTCTGATAATGTGAATGAAAAGGAAGGTGAACCTGAATTTCTATTTTCTTCCACCATGCATGGAGATGAAACGGGAGGGTATGTTTTAATGTTGCGATATATTGATTATCTGTTAAATAATTACGGATCAGACTCACTGGTAACAAGTTTGGTGGATGAAATTGAGATATGGATCAATCCCCTGGCTAATCCGGATGGCACATATGCAGGTGGCAATCATACCATATACGGGGCAACCCGTAGAAATGCAAATGGCGTTGACCTGAACCGGAATTTCCCTGATCCTGAAAACGGGCCTCATCCCGATGGGAATGATTACCAGGCTGAAACGATAGTGATGATGGATTTTATGGAGAAACATAATTTTATTTTATCAGCTAATTTTCATTCCGGAGCCGAAGTTATGAATTACCCGTGGGATACATGGCAAAATTATGATAAGGATAAACCAAGCTTTCATTCTCTCCATCCCGATGATGAATGGTTTGTGTTTATCTCACATGAATATGCAGATACTGCTCAAGCTTATAGCACAGGTTACATGACAGGGTTTAATGATGGAATTACTAATGGCTGGGATTGGTATTCTATTGCCGGTGGCCGGCAGGATTATGTTACCTATTTCCTGCATGGGAGAGAAGTAACTATCGAACTTGACAATACCAAAATAACCCCGGAATCGGAATTGGAAAACCTTTGGAATTACAATTACCCTTCCTTTTTAAATTATACAAAACAGTGCCTCTTTGGTATACGGGGAACCGTAGTTGATTCAATCACAGGTAACCCATTGAGAGCAAAAATTGAGCTGCTTGATCAGGATCAGGATAGTTCCCATGTTTATTCGGATTCAACAGATGGAACTTATTACCGGTTAATCCATGAGGGGGCATATAACCTGAAATTTTCTGCTCCGGGATATTATGAAAAATATATCGATAGTATTATAGTTGAAAACCGGAAAGCTACAGAACTGGATGTTCAATTGGTACCTTTAAATCATACCAATATTTTCCGGAAGTATCCCGTTCAGTTCAAACTAAACCTGTATCCAAATCCTGCCACAAGTTTTATTTATTTATCTTTTGAATTAATAAATTCCTCCGGAGTAACCGTTGAACTCCTTGATATTTTAGGAAACAGGATCTCTTTTATTGGAAATCAGAAATATCCTGAGGGACAAAACAGAATACGGCTTGATTTATCAAATCTATCCAAAGGAATTTATATTGTTAGGTTAAAAACAGATCGTAAAATAATTGGTAAAAAAATCATTAAACTTTGAGCCCACTCCGAATTAAAAAATGCCACTCCCAAAGGGATGCCTATGGCAAAAAACACCAAAGCACAAAATTTCACAAAATAATGAATACCAGCCAATAACTTTAGTGGGATTTTGTGTTTTAGTGCTTTAGTGGCGAAAAAGCGACTTTTTGGAGTAGGCTCAACTTTAAAAGAATATCTTTGAAATTTTATTTTTCTGAAGAGGAATGTTATTTTAATAGGTTCTAATTCAATTGATAATTGAACCCCTTCGGGAAATTAAAGAACATTAATTGACCTAATTTCTCCCGAAGGGATGCCTATTATGATACTCGTCAGACCACTACTACTGCCGGGCGATTAGTTTAGATTTGAAACATTGCAGTTATGTTATGGTTTATGTAAAAAGTTAATGCATTTTAGTGGTCAGACGAGTAAAATTGGGATTTGATTAGGTCATCCGCCGGCTGGCGGATAGAGTAATTAGAAATTGAATTATCGACAACTTGTTAGTAAGTTTTGTTTTTTAAGCGCCTAGTATATATTTAATTTGTTTTGTATGAAGACTCTTCCTAAAATAGTTTTATTTTTCTCACTCTTTTTGTTAGGTCCTTTATCCTTTAGTCAGGATAATTCGCGGATACCACCTGAAAAGCCCAAACTGATCATAGGTATTGTTATTGACCAGATGCGATATGACTATATATACCGGTATTGGGATAAATTTGAAGAAGGAGGGTTCAAGCGGTTGATTAATGAGGGAACATATTGTAAAAATGCGAATTTAAATTACCTGTTTACCCAATCAGCACCCGGTTATGCAACCATCGCAACAGGTACAAATCCTGCCGGTCATGGCATTGTTTCTTCTTACTGGTATTTAAGGCTGAAAGATGAAATGATGTATTGTGCCTTTGATCCTGACGTAATTCCTACCGGTGGAAGCTATGAAGCTGGCCAAAATTCTCCAAAAAATTTATTGCCGACAACCCTGGGTGATGAATTGAGGCTATCGAACAATTTTAAATCAAAAGTATTTGGGATCGGATTGAAAGATTATACAGCTATTTTTTCGGCTGGCCATGCAGCAAATGCAGCATTCTGGTACGATGATAAAACAGGAACCTGGATGACCAGTACTTTTTATCTGGATTCCCTGCCTGATTGGCTGGAACATTTTAATGAAAAACAGTTACCTGATCTTTATCTTGATAGAGTTTGGAATACTCTGCTGCCGGTAGAGGAATACACGGAGAGTTTACATGACACCAGTAACTATGAACTTGGATTTAACGGACAAACCTACTTCCCGTATGATTTAAGCAAGATCAGCAGAATAGACAGAAAAAGAAAAGATTATTCTATTTTACGCTTTACCCCTTTTGGAAATACCTTTGCAAAAGACCTGGCTTTAGCAACTATTATTGAAGAACAACTCGGGGTTGATGAGTATCCTGATCTGTTGACACTGGCTTTCTCGGCAACAGAGTCTATTGGACTTCGGTTTGGCCCGAATTCTGTTGAAATGGAAGATGCTTTCATACGCCTGGACAGGGATATTGCCCATTTGCTTCAATTTATTGATGAAAATATAGGTAAAAAAAATGTTTTGATTTATCTGACATCGAACCATGGTGTTTCAATCGTACCAAAATACCTTAAGGATAAAAAAATCCCTGCAGGGTATTTTAATCATAATCAGGCTATTCCGCTATTGAGAAGTTATCTGAATCTAATTTATGATAAAGGTCATTGGGTTAAGTCATATAAACAACAACAGATTTTTTTGAATCAGACATTAATTGAAGATTCAAGAATATCCCTTGAAGAAATTCAAACAAGAATAGCTCAATTTATGATTCAGTTTACAGGTGTAGCCAATGCCATGACGGCTTCCACTCTTCAAACAAATAACTTCACACACGGAATCTTCCAAAAAATGCAGAATGGTTTTAACCAGAAACGTTCAGGAGATATTATTTTAAACCTTGAACCGGGTTGGATTGAAAAAGACGGGAATATAACCAATCATAATTCTGCCTATACCTACGATACCCATGTTCCTTTGATCTGGTTTGGCTGGAGAATAAACCGGAGCAGCATTTCCCGCCCTGTCGATTTAATCGATATTGCCCCCACCATCACCCATTTATTAAATATTATGGCACCTAACGGTTGTTCGGGCAAGCCTATTTTGGAATTGATTGAATAATAGCAAGAAAGAATACTAATAATATTTCTTTTTATGAATCATAAAACAACCCTGGAGGGGTTGGTTGATTTCAATTGGAAATGAAGTAATTATCATTCCATAGCCCAACCATTTATGGTTGGGATCTAATATTGAACAATGCGTGATTAAGGACGTAAACGCCCTGTAAGTTAATAAATTATTTCCATAACCCCAGACGTAAACGTCTGGGCTACTGAACTTTATTACATGATGTCAGGTAGAAACACCTGACATCATATAAATTCAGTGGTATGGTTTTTGAGGCTACCTGATGGCATGCATTGAAGGATTCAAATGTAAAAATCTTGCTGTATTCATACTTTGTTATATATTTGCAAAATTTAATAACCAAAATCAGATTTATTATGGGACAAAAATTACGGAAAAAATTACGGACCATTTTTACACTAATTATTCTTACACTGACTGTTGCAGGATATTCCCAGACAAAAAATGATGCAATTGCAGCATATAATGAGGGTGCACAACTTATAAAAACTGACGTTCAGGGTGCTATTAATGCATTTAACAAATGTTTGGAAATTTGCAATACATTGGGTGAAGAGGGAGAAGAAACAAAAACCATGGCTGAGGTACAGCTTCCAGGCTTGTTTTACCAACGGGCCATGGATTCATATAAACAGAAAAAATATGATGAAGCAATAACCAGGTTTGAAGAAACTGTTGATGTTGCAGGAAAATATAATAATGAACAAATAAGGGTTAAGGCCGAAAAAATTATTCCTCAGCTTTATTATATAAAAGCTAACGCATTAATGAAACAGAAGGAATTCCAGGCAGCCATTGAAAATTTTGATAAAGCAATTGAGCTTAATCCGGTAAATCCAAAAGCATATTTTAACAAGGGAATGGTATATAAGCAGTTAGATAATTCGGAGAAGATGAAAGAAGCAATGGATAAGGCGATTGAAACCGGATTATCTAGTAATGATATAAAAACTGTTGAAAATGCTGAAAAAGTTACCAGGAGCACATTTTATAATAAAGGAGTAAAAGCATTTGGAGCTAAAAATTATGATGAAGCTGAAGGATTCCTTAAAACTTCTGCAGAATACGGAAATAAATCGGTTGATTTATATTATCAATTAGGGAAAATTTATAATATACAGAAGAATTGGAATGATGCAATTAAAAATGTAAATAAAGCCATTGAACTGGAAACCGGAGATGACACGGCAAAGGCAAAGTTGTATTTTGAACTCGCTACTTCATACGTTGGATCGGGCGATACAAACTCAGCCTGCGAAGCATATAAAAAGGCTATGTTTGGACCGTATGCTGAAAATGCAAAATATCAAATCGAACAAGTTTTAAAATGCAAGTGATTTGGTTTTTAGTTTTCAGTTTGTAGTTCGTAGTTCGTGGTTTGTAGACCAAATGTTTGATATACTAGCAAAATTCTCCTCCTTGGAAAGGAGCCTGCCCGAAAGAATGAATTCTTTCATTCAGGCGGGGAGTACCCGACCGAAGGGAGGGGGAGGTGGTTGATTCAAGTTTAAAATCCTCAATTACTTCATCCTTCATCATTCATAAATCATCCTTCTTTTAAATCCTGTCTCTCAGCGAAGCAATCTTCTCAAGCATCTTTAATTTATTTTCAATAGCATTGCCCACAACGATAATATCAGCTCCTGCTTTATACACGTTGGCGGCATCGTTCTCGTTCTTAATGCCCCCGCCAACAACTAAAGGGATGCTCACATTTTGTTTTACTGCTTCGATCATTTTTGCTTCAACAGGTTGTGTTGCACCGCTTCCTCCCTCAAGGTAGATTAATTTAAACCCCAGCATTTCACCGGCTAAAGCTGTTGCCACGGCAATTTCGTTTTTGTCTGAAGGAATAGGGATG
>DAOVQI010000320.1 GCA_030628785.1 Bacteroidota bacterium | reverse complement strand
GTAAAATCATTTCAAAAAGACCTTGAGAACTATCTTGGCATAAAGCATGTTATAACCTGTGGAAACGGCACCGACGCATTGCAAATATCTTTGATGGCTTTGGGATTAAAGCCCGGAGATGAAATAATAACCACTGATTTTACCTTTATTGCAACGGTTGAAGTAATTGAACTTCTCGGCCTTAAGACTGTGATCGTCGATCCTGAACCCGATAGTTTTAACATCTCCCCGGCAGTTATCGAACGGGCAATTACAAAAAAAACAAAAGCTATCATTCCCGTTCATCTATTCGGACAATGTGCTGATATGGAATCCATAATGACCTTGGCAGGGAAATACAATTTATATGTGATTGAAGATGCTGCACAGGCATTGGGTGCTGAATATTCCTTTTCAAACGGTACCGGAAAAAAAGCCGGAACAATAGGAGATATCGGATGTGCTTCTTTTTTCCCTTCGAAAAATCTGGGCTGTTACGGGGATGGGGGAGCAATTTTTACAAACAACCAAAACCTGGCAGAAAAGCTGCAGTCCATTGCCAATCATGGTATGAAGATTAAATATTATCATGAACAGGTTGGTATTAATTCACGCCTGGATAGTTTACAAGCTGCAATTTTGAGGGTTAAATTAAAACACCTCGACCAATTTAACCAAACACGGCAAAAAACAGCCGGTATATACGATAGATTATTAAAAGACATTAACAACATCACCATACCTTCCCGGACTTCGGATTCAACACATATTTTTAATCAATATACAATCAAACTAAAGGATATACACCGGTCTGAACTTCGTGAGTTTCTTCAATCCGTAGGAATACCCACCATGATCTATTATCCGGTTCCCATGCATCTGCAAAATGCATACAAGCATCTTGGATACAGGAAGGGAGATTTCCCGGTAACTGAAGATCTGTGCCGGACGGTGCTATCCCTTCCCATGCATACCGAACTTACAGAAGAACAGATAAAATATATTGCCGGAAGCATACATGAATTTATCAACAAGTCTTAACCAACTTATAATGAGAACATAGTTTCGCAAAGTAATTAACCTAATTGACCTAATTTCTCCCAAAGGGATGCCTATGGCATGAATAAATCCCAAAAATCAAGTCCCAATTGGGTTATGGGGAATTAAAGATTAGGAGTGGAAGTAAACGAAATTATTACATACACATAACTTATTGTAAATCAATAAACAATTTTGAACTTAGCCCTGCCTGGGCGGGGCGATCTCATGATCCGCCAGCTGGCGGAGAATAAATTCCGATACATTTAAATATGAGAAAAGAATATTTTGCTCATGAAACTGCAGTCATTGATGAAGGCTGTAAAATTGGAAAAGGAACAAAAATCTGGCACTTTACGCATATTATGCCAAACAGCGAAATTGGGGAAAACTGCAACCTTGGCCAGAATGTTGTAGTGTCGCCTGATGTTAAACTTGGAAAAAATGTTAAGGTACAGAACAATATTTCCATTTATACCGGAGTCATCTGCGAAGATGATGTTTTTCTGGGGCCTTCAATGGTTTTTACCAACGTTATTAATCCACGGAGTGCAGTAATAAGAAAAGACCAATACAAACAAACCCTTGTAGAAAAAGGAGCATCTGTCGGAGCAAACGCCACTATATTGTGTGGTAATAAAATTGGCAAATATGCATTTATTGGTGCAGGATCTGTGATAAATAAGGATGTTAAACCCTACTCATTAGTGGTGGGGAATCCGGGCAGGCATATAGGTTGGATGAGTGAATCCGGACACAGACTTTATTTTAACGAAGAGGGAATAGCCGTCTGTCCTGAAAGCAAGGAAAAATATCAGCTAAAAGACGGGAACGTAACTAAAATAAATGAATAAAATTGATGGAACCAACGGAACAAATTAAGAATTTCGCATTAATTGGCGTTGCAGGCTATATTGCCATACGACACCTGAGGGCTATCAGGGACACAGGAAACCATCTTGTGGCAACCCTCGATAAATTCGATAGTGTTGGGCAAATTGATAACTTTTTCCCGGAGGCTGACTTTTTCGTTGAATATGAAAGATTCGACAGGCATTTGGATAAACTCAGGAGGTTAGGGAAAAAGATTGATTACATAAGTATTTGTTCACCAAATTATCTACATGATTCTCATATTCGTTTTGCACTCCGTCAGCAAGCTGATGCCATCTGTGAAAAACCCATCGTACTGAACCCCTGGAATATTGATGCCTTACAAGAAATCGAAAAAGAAACAAATCGCAGGATATTTAACATTCTTCAATTACGACTTCACCCCGCTATTATTTCCCTGCGCGAAAAAATACAGCAAGGACCTACTGATAAAATATATGATATCGATCTGACTTATATCACCGGACGAGGACATTGGTATTTTATTTCCTGGAAAGGGGACATTCAGAAATCGGGAGGAATTGCCACCAATATTGGTGTTCATTTCTTCGATATGCTAACCTGGATTTTTGGAGATGTTAAGGAAAATATAGTACACCTGTTATTGCATAACAAAGCAGCTGGTTTTCTGCATTTAGAAAAAGCCCGGGTGCGTTGGCTTTTGAGCGTCGATATGAATGACTTACCTGATGGGATTAAAACGAAAGATCAACGTACATTCCGGTCGCTGATATTAGAAAACAAAGAATTTGAATTCAGTGACGGGTTTACTGATCTTCATACCCTAAGCTACCAGGAAATCCTGAAAGGGAATGGCTTTCGTCTGGAAGAAGCCAGGAAGTCCATTGAAACGGTTTATACTATCAGAAATGCTAAACCCATTGGCTTAAAAGGAGACTATCATCCTATGTTGGTAAAATTAAAAAAATGAAGTTTCTAACCTGACTGCATATGTATCAAAAATTAATAAATAACGAAACGAAATTATCCGTCACGGGCCTCGGTTATGTGGGATTACCCATCGCACTGGCGTTTGCCGGAAAAATACATGTCATTGGATTTGATATCAAGGAAAACAGGATTGAATTAATGAAAAAAAAAATTGATCCAAGTCAGGAACTACAGCCTGAAGCCTTTGATAATACAAATATCAAATTCACCTCAACCCTGGAGGATCTGAAAAAGGCTGGTTTTCATATCATCGCCGTACCCACTCCTATTGATGAACATAAGCTTCCCGATTTACAACCCTTGCTAAAGGCAACCGAATCCATTGGGAAAATTCTGAAAAAAGGCGATTATGTTGTTTATGAATCAACTGTATATCCCGGATGCACCGAGGAAGACTGCATTCCCCTTCTTGAAAAAACTTCCGGGCTAAAATACAAGGTTGATTTCAAAGTGGGTTATTCACCTGAAAGGATCAACCCGGGCGACAAGGAACATACCTTAACTAAAATTGTAAAGGTTGTATCGGGATGTGATCAGGAAGCACTTGAAAATATCGCAAAAATCTATGAATTGATCATTGAAGCCGGGGTGCATACAGCAAGTTCAATAAAAGTGGCTGAAGCGGCGAAAATCATTGAAAATACGCAGCGCGATATCAATATTGCTTTTATGAATGAGCTTTCCATCATTTTCAATAAGATGGGAATTAATACCTATGAGGTTCTTGAAGCAGCCGGAACAAAATGGAACTTCCTGAAATTTTATCCCGGTCTGGTTGGTGGTCACTGCATAGGCATAGATCCATACTACTTATCCTATAAAGCGAAAGAACTGGGGTATCATCCTCAGATAATAAATTCCGGGCGATTCCTAAATGATTCAATGGGAGCATATATTGCCAAACAAACCTTAAAAAAAATCATCGCTTCCAACAAAAACATAAGAGAGGCAAAGATACTGGTTATGGGAGCAACTTTTAAGGAAAACATAAGTGATATAAGAAATTCCAAAGTTGGCGATATTGTCAATGAATTAAAATCCTTTGGAACTATTGTCGATGTTATCGATCCTTATGCAAAAAACGGAGAAGTCAAAAAAGAATACGGATTTGAAATTAAAGAAAAAGCAGGTAAAAATTACGATGTTATTATTGTAGCTGTAAATCATAAGGAATATACGGATCTGGATGAGGAGTTTTT
>DAOVQI010000241.1 GCA_030628785.1 Bacteroidota bacterium | reverse complement strand
TCATGAGCTCTCCGCCAGCTGGCGGATCGGTTGTTATTTGTTTTTTGTTATTTGGTCCCGATAGCTATCGGGATTAATTTAAAAATTGTTTGACTTTATGGGCAAGCACTAATTAGTGTCTGTCTGTAATGTCGATAAAATAAAAAAATGAATAAACCAGAAATTATTACACACCCCTCAATCCCCTCTTTTTAGAGGGGAGAAAAGGTATTCATTTTTTTATTTTATCTCAAGTCCGAATTGCGATTTTCAGTTTTCAGGTAATTTTTGCTCTAATTGCGGCCAGTCAAAAAAAGATTTAAACAGGTCATTTAGCGAAATGTTTAAGGATTTTCTTGATGTTTTCTTCAGTTTCTTTTTCCTTCCATATTGTTATCTTTGCGGGAAATTGAATTAAAACATGGATTTTGTTGAAGAATTACGCTGGAGAGGGATGATTCATGATATCATGCCCGGTACTCAGGAACTGTTAAAAAAAGAAAGGGTAACCGCCTATATCGGGTTTGATCCCAGTTCGGATTCCTTGCATATCGGCAACCTGGTTCAGATCATGATGTTAAAACATTTCCAATTGGCGGGTCACAAACCCATTGTTCTGATCGGGGGTGCAACGGGAATGATCGGTGATCCGTCTGGCAAATCCCAGGAACGTCAGTTACTGGATGAAAAAACCTTACGTTTCAACCAGGAAGGAATTAAAAAGCAACTTTCACGTTTTCTGGATTTCGATTCAGATAAACCCAATGTTGCCGAAATGGTGAATAATTATGACTGGATGAAGGAATATTCCTTTTTAGATTTTATCCGCAGCATCGGTAAACATATCACCGTTAATTATATGATGGCTAAGGACTCCGTGAAAAAACGGTTAAGTTCGGATTCCAATACAGGAATGTCATTCACTGAATTTTCATACCAACTGGTTCAGGGAACTGATTTTCTTCATCTTTATCAAACAAAAAATTGCAAGTTCCAGATGGGAGGATCGGACCAATGGGGAAATATTTTAACCGGCACCGAATTAATCCGCCGAAAAACCGGTGGCGAAGCATTTGCCCTGACCAGTCCGCTTATTACAAAAGCAGACGGAGGAAAATTTGGTAAAACTGAATCGGGAAATGTTTGGCTGGATCCTGAAAGGACATCTCCGTATAAATATTATCAATTCTGGTTAAATGTGTCGGACGCCGATGCTGAGAATTTCATCAGGATATTTACGATGTTATCACGTGATAACATAGATAAGCTTATTACACAACACAGGGAAGCACCGCATCTCAGGCTGCTTCAGAAAGCACTGGCTAAAGAAGTAACCATTCTGACACACGGAGAAAAAGAATACAAGGCAGCATTTGACGCTTCACAGATCCTTTTCGGGAAAGGCACCACTGAATTACTTAAAACTATCGATGAAAATACCTTTATTGATGTTTTCGAAGGAGTACCCCAATTTATTGTCAGCCAAAAAGAACTGGAAGAAGGATTGAATCTGCCGGATCTGCTTACAGTGAAGACTTCCATTTTTTCTTCCAGGGGAGAATTAAGGCGACTGATCCAGGGAGGTGGTTTAAGTTTGAATAAGGAGAAAATCAATCATCCGGACTTTGTGGTAACCAGAGGTCATTTGATAAATGAAAAATACATATTGGTACAAAAAGGAAAGAAAACCTATTTCTTAATCCGGGTAAACCGGGAATAATAGTTGTTAATAATGAGTTGATTCATCATTCAATTGTAAATTGTCAGTTTTTATTGGTGCTAAATGGGAATATTGGAACTTAGTGAGCATTTTGCGAACGTTTTCATGAGCGAAGCGAGTAATGTTGGAATTTTGGAGTATTGAATAAATAATGCAAATATTCCTTTTAACATTATTCCTCCCGATAGTTATCGGGATCCATTATTCCATCTTTCTAAGATTTCGAAAGCGGATTAATTTTCCTCGCATAACAATCTGATTGTACTAATTGGTTTCAAATAATTTTTTATAGATTCTTTCGTTGGATAATTAAACTTAATTGCTCACAATTCTGTTTCATTTGCTTACTTTAATTTTTACACATGGAAAAAACAAAAAATGAAGGTTTTCGTTTTGATTCGATTGATTTGATCTTGTACGTATACAGGAAAAAAATCCCCCTGATAGTCATTTCTTTATTCGCTTTTTTAGTTTCGTTAATAGCCTCCCTAACCATTCCTCCCAAGTTCAAATCAACTGTGATTATGTTTCCTACTTCATCCACATCGGTTTCTAAAACCCTCTTAACAGATAATCCTTCTCAGAAGGGAATTTTAACCTTAGGTGAGGAGGAAGAGGCTGAGCAGATGTTGCAGATATTGAATTCGGGTCAGATACGTGACAGGATTATTATGAAATATGATTTGATGGATCATTATGAAGTTGATCCGGACTCAAAATTTCCGTTGACAAGACTTCGTAACAAGTATAAGAAGAACATTAGCTTTAAAAAGACCAAATTCATGTCGGTTGAAATTTCAGTACTGGATACCGATCCGCAAATGGCTGCCAATATAGCTGATAACATTGCATCGCTTGTAGATTCCACTATGAACCTGATGCAACAGGACAGGGCATTTCTGGCATTAAAAGTGGTGGAAGATGAGTATTTTTCCCTTCGTGACCAGATCCGGGTTTTGGAGGATTCGTTAAATGTCCTAAGGGGTTTCGGCGTTTATGAGTATGAATCACAGGCTGAAGTGTTCAGCGATGCGTATGCCATTGCTATTGCAGCGGGAAATGTTAATGGGGCCAGGGAAATCGAAAAGAAATTAAAGGTGCTGGAAAAATATGGTGGGGCTTATGTTTCTATTCGTGATTTTCTTGAATTTGAAAAGAAACATTTAAGTGAATTGAAAGCCAAATATGCTGAAGCACAGGTTGAGGCCAATCAGAACCTGCCTCATAAATTTATAGTGGATCAGGCATACATAGCAGAGAAAAAATCATATCCCAAAAAAAGCCTGATTGTTTTTGTATCTACTGTGTCGGCTTTTTTTCTTGCCCTTATTCTTATGTTTGTTTTCGAAAGTGTAAGGAAAAGAGTTAATAGTTAAATGTTAATAGAAAGGCTGAGGCTAAGGTTCACCCCGTGAAATAATTTTGCGAGCAAAATTGCTCGCCATGTGGAATTGCTTCGTACCAACTTTTGTTGGATTCCACATGGCAAGCATTTCACGGGGCAAGGGCTAAGAAAATATTTTAAGATGAGCATGTTACGGTAAAAATAATATTATTCAAAACCTTAGCCTTAGCCTTGAAAACACAATAGTTTAAGGATTTTTGATTTTACAACACTAGCGTTGCGTTATAAGTCAAATAGTTTCAACTGATTATGAAATCGTTCTTTGAAATTCTGTGTATTAGCATTTGTAAACAGCTCATTTATAATTGTTTTATCTAAAATATTGATACTGAAATTCTTTAATAATTCGGATATAGAATATTCAAGATTAAGGTTTTTCTTTGTCTCTCATTTATTATGGTTTAAAACAATTTCTAATCATTAGATATTCTCATCATTTTATTTTGCGAGTAAATGACCCTGGAAGGGTCAGATTATTGTAGAAACCGGACATAACATAGAAACCGGTCCATCTGCCATACTTTATCAAAGAGAAAATGCTTCATGGACCGGAACTATGATAGGCTTTTTTGATGCACCAGTTATTTGCGCCGAATGTAACATAGATCTATTCGTCAACGATGGCAGTTTCGGCGCTTATTTAGGTATTATCCGTTTCTACAATAATCGAACCTCTCCGAGGTTCAAATTATGATGATATTCCATCCCTTATTTCAAATCATTTGAACCAGAAAATACTCTACAATGCTTATGTATAAAGAATTTCAAAAAACGTTTTGTGTGCTTAACGCAACACTAGTGATTTTACAAGCTTAATCTTTTATTCGTTTTGACCGAAAAAAAACACCTTATTTGGATATATCTTCTTTCAGGAGTTTTTATCCTTGCTAATTCCATTCTTATTGCTAAGGAGTTTTATTTCCTGAGTTTTGTTCCCCTTATTCTTGCTCTTGTTGCTCTGGGTTTGCTTGCAATGGACAAATTGTTGCTGGTTATTGTTTTTCTCACCCCAATCTCTATTTCATTAAGGGAGTTTGCCACTGATCTGGAATTCGATCTGTACCTTCCGACCGAACCTTTATTGTTTGGGATTTTGCTGTTGTTTATTTTCAAATTGTTCTCAAACGAAAATATGGATCGCAGGATCTTCTTGCATCCTGTTTCAATCGCTATTTATTTGAACCTGATTTGGATATTTATCACCAGCATAACAAGTACCCTTCCTCTTGTATCTCTCAAATTTCTAATTGCCCGAATATGGTTTGTAACAGCTTTTTATTTTCTGGCAACACAGATTTTTTCTAATCCTAAAAACATGAAACGGTATATCTGGTTTTATGTCATTCCTTTTTTAGCTGTTATAGTCTATACCATTATAAATCATTCACAATACGGCCTTGTTAACCAGAAAGCAGCCCATTCGGCAGTTCATCCTTTTTACAATGATCATACGGCATATGGTGCTGTATTGGCCATGTTTATCCCTGTTTTGGTTGGGTTTGGTTTCACGGGTGGGAAGGCATATTTTAGGCGGATTTTCATTTGGATTTTAACCGGTATTTTTGTTTTTGCGCTTGTATTGTCGTATTCGCGGGCAGCCTGGTTAAGCGTTGGTGCCGCAATACTGGTTTTTATCGTTGTAAAACTGCGAATAAGGATTCAATATCTAATTTTTGCCGGTATTGTGATTTTAGGACTTATTGCAGTTTCATGGCCGGAGATTAAAATAGCACTGGAAAAAAACCGGCAGGACTCTTCAAAAGAGTTTTCCAAACACATTCAATCCGTTTCGAATATTACTTCTGATGTTTCTAATCTGGAGCGTATTAACCGTTGGAAATGTGCTGTAAGAATGTTTAATGAAAAACCGTTCTTTGGCTGGGGACCCGGTACGTATATGTTTCAATACGCACCCTTTCAGGTATCTCATGACCGGACGATTATTAGTACAAATTTTGCCGAACATGGGAATGCCCATAGCGAATACCTTGGACCATTATCTGAATCAGGAGTATTAGGTGCCTTAACCTTCTTGATAATTGTTATTCTATCGGTAATTACCGGGCTAAGGGTATATCAAAACGCGACAGAGCCTGAATTCAAGATCCTTTCCCTATCCGTTTTACTGGGCCTGATAACTTATTTTACACATGGATTTTTGAATAATTTTCTTGATTCGGATAAGGCATCTGCGCCATTCTGGGGTTTCATTGCCATCCTGGTTGCGATGGATGTATTCTTTACCTCAAGATCAGGGATTAGAGAAAAAAATGAGACTAATACGTATCGGAATTTACTCTCCGCCTCCCGATAGTTATCTGGATGGCGGATCATGAGATTGCCTCGATAGCCATCGGGGCTAAGTTCAAAATTGTTTATTGATTTACAATAAGTTATGTGTATATAATAAAACTTATCTTATAAAAGGCTAAGGTTTACCCTGTGAAACCCTGCGTAGCAGGAGCAACGAAGT
>DAOVQI010000226.1 GCA_030628785.1 Bacteroidota bacterium | reverse complement strand
TAGTTTTTTGGATTTTAAAGTTGGGATTTATTTTGGATTTTGTCCCGATAGCTATCGGGATTGACCTTTGAACTTTCATATCTACTGTTTTTCAATTAGTTTACAAAGTTCTGTTCTTAATTCCCTTTTTTAATCAATTTGCGAAGCTATGTTCTTACTTTTTTATGTGAAAATAACCAAAAGATTCGCTTTACTCAAGCCTTGCTAAATAATTATTGTGATGTTTTTCTGATCTCCGAATTAGCTGCCGGATATTTGCACCGAAGGTAACGGTATATTCCTTATCAACTATTCCAGTTGGTTAACTGAATGAACCGGTTCAACAAATTTATAGAAGGAGGTCATAATCTGACTTGGCCTATAACCTTCTTTGAAAGTTTTCGCTGAAACATAAGTATTTTCTGATATCTCAAATGGAGCAATATATAACATTGATTCTTTTGTCGGTTTTCTGCCATTTAAAGAATAGCGGATTTCTGCTCCTTCGGTTTCACATTCAATTTTAATTTTGATGCTCTTGCCTGATATTATTGTATCATATGGAATAAACATCGGAATTTCAACCATTGGTTTTACGGGAATTACTTTGTAATCTGATTCGAATGTAAAATTACCCGCAGGTATTTCAATTATGGAAGAACTTTCATCATTACCAACATAAATTATATCCTTAACCTGTTCAATCGGTTTATTGCCTTCGAGGATTTTCGCAGGGTCATTTTTTGGTAAATAAACTAATGCTGATGAATTGGCAGGTATGGTAACTTTAAAATTATATTTTTCATCCGTTATTGTCCATTTGCATACAACATTTCCTCTGATCGTAGGTAACTTTATATAAGCATTTTTCAGATTGGCAGGTTGAGGTTTTATTTTTAATCTTCTGAACGTTGGTTCTATTGCTTCAATGCCAAAAAGTTTACGCGGGATTATATTTGCCGGGGATGTTGACCATGCATGATTCCAGGTAAGATTGTTTTTATATTTTTTATCCCATGCTTCTGTGGTTACGGTTGAACCAATCCGAATCATATTTAACCAGCTTCTGTCACTGTTGGAAGTCATTAAGTCAAGGGCATATTGGCTTTCACCTTCTTCATAAAGAGCTTCCAGCAAGTATTGGGCACCGTAAGGGCTACATGCCATATCTCTTGATTTGATGAATTCAATGACGGATTTTTTATTTACCTGGGGGACAATGCCAAATACTAAAGGAAACAAGTTTGAGTGCAGTGATGAATGATTCGTTGTATCGCCATCGACATATATTCCACGTTGCCCGTCGAAAAGCAATCTGTTCAGTGATTCTCTAACCATCTTGGCTCTTTCCTTAAAAAATGTAAAATCTTCATGTTTACCAACTAGATGTGCTATTTTGCCCATCAAAACCAGGTTTCTGTAATGAAACGCATTCACAACCGTATTGATTGGACAAAATATATAGTTATCAGTCTCTCCCGGAGGCCAGCTTTTAAAATCTCCTGCCTGTGGCCAGTCAACAATATCTCTGAACGAATTGCCATTATAATGGAGGGAGCTGAGAACTTCATGGTTCAGTAATCCGGTTTTTGTACTGATCAATCCATCTTCACGGATTAGAACCAGAAGGGTTTTGGATTTTAAGTCACTATAATATTTTTCAATAAATTCCTTATTTCCGGTTTGTATATAGTCTGCCCATGCCATTGGTACAATATGAAGATGCCATTCAGTCGGCCAGCTTGGATTGAATATCAGGAATTGCCAGGTATACCTCTGGATTGCATATTCTCTGTCAACAGCATAATGTCCCAACTGCTGTATATAAGCATCTGCCTCATAGGGCATGCGTTCGCGGCTTCCATCCACATAAAGCCCCATAAAAGGTGTAACCTTTAAGGTATATTTACAAAGAGCATATACAGCATTCAGATCCTGGTTATCACAGTAAAATTCAGCAGCATTCTCATTGAATTGATAAAATAATGCATACTGTATGATATCCGGCATCTTTATAATGGAAGGACTGCCAATGATTTCAGCATAACGGAAAGGAGTGACCTCAGGCATGTGTGCTTCCAGTATCTGGCTATTTGGATAATGACTGATTTTACGCGGTAATTCGACTATGTATGTATGTGTGCCTTCACGTAACTTTAGTATATATTTTTGAAATCCGATAGAACCTCCGGGTTCTTGATTTACCGTATTATTTTTTTTCTTCTTTTCACCAAGAAGGATCTCAATCGAGTCGCATTCTGTATTATTGGTTAGGGTTAGTTTTAGTGTAGCAAAAGCCGATCGTCCGAAATCAATAAAATAATGTCCTTTTTCTTTCTTTGTTACCTGAGATGGCTTGATCTCGTGATATGAAACAGGATGCCTGTTCTCAAAAACCCAACTCTCATCCAAATCGCTTTTCATTTTTATCCACCGGCTTTCTTCCGGCCACTTACGTTCAACCGGTTCTGGATCACCTGTATTAAAACGTTGTGGTTCACTATATAGGCTCGGTCTGTCATTTTGATCCCAGGTACGAACTTTCCACCAGTAAGCTTTATTTGATTCCAGGGGTTTCCCCTGATATTCGACGTTAACTGACTGATCTGTATCAATTTTACCTGAATCCCAAAAATTACCCATATCCTTATCAATGGTATGCTTATCAGATGCTACAAGGATCTGGTAAGCAGATTGTTCTGCCCCCCTGCGCTTATCATTTACGATCCAGCCGAATTCAGGGTTTTTATCAGTAATAACCGCTTGTTCCGGATTGCTGAGCAATTCACATAACAGGCCTGTTGGGGCACCTGGACCACGATAATTGCATGAAAATAAGAGTAAAATCAATACTTGAAGCAAGAAAAGTCTCATGATTTTCATTTTTAGCAATAAAAAGAAATGACTCGGAGAGTCGTTCTACATTTTTTTAATTTTTCACCCGGCAAAAGCCGGAAGTTTTATTCAACGGAATCAAATCTGGAAAATTCACTTTTTCCCAGTTTTTTAAGGATCTTTTCCGACCATTGATAGGCGACCGGTATCTCCCCGATAAATACAATCCTGGCTGGTGATAATAAGGCAGGCAGCTGGTAGACATCCGTAACTCTCAGGCAGTTGAGCATTTCTATTGCTGCTCCTCTTCCATCGGGCCGGCTCGGTATATCCTGGCTTTCAGGCGGATTATTTACTATCAGGATTTGACAGTTTCCATCGAGCAAAGCAGTATACATGGCAACCACCGCCATTTCATTACGGGCAGCAATGCCGATCTTCCCGGCATCCACGCCTTCCAGGGTACGGCAAAACTGAAGGCAGCGCAACAGGTCATACACCTGCATGGAAGCCACAGTTCTTCCGGTCCAGGCTGAGGCGCGACGTACATGCCATTGCAGATTTGACGCCCATCCGTTTTCACCTACACCTCTTACTTCAAAATAGGCTATATTCCATTCATTATTCAAGCCGCCAATGAATCCTTCTGATTCCCAACGGTCTTCGTCAGGGCTTCGTAAAACAATCATCAGAGGTTTCTTTTTATGAGGTTCATTTTTCCAGCGAACATCCACCTTTAAGCGCCATCCCTCCTCTGATATGAAGCTAAAAACTTCCCAGCCGTATTGGGCACCATCAGCAGCGCGGAATACCAGCCTGGGATCAAAAGGCACCGGGTCTTGTGGAAAAGCGCCGAAAGTTTCACGTTTCAGGAATCTTTTTACCGAATCCCGGAAAGCGTATAATTCCTTTTCATTTGAGATTACAGGAGCTGCGGGAAGTTTAACAAAAGAGTCCTGGATTTTCGTGGTCCGGTCGTTTTCCGGGACACCGTCCACGTAAACCTTCAATTCTTCTTCCGATAACTGAATTTCCGGCGATTCATCGATATCTCCTGCATCTTCAGGTGAGATTTGTTTTCCCATCAGATGTTTAAGGAAAAATGAAAAGATCTTTTGCCTGGATATCTGGTGGTAGGAATGCCCTCCCGGGGTTTCCACAAGGCTGATATGTTCAGGTGCATCGTAAAGATCATATATTTTTTTAATATCTGAATAGAGTTCACGTACCGATTCGATGGTGTTCAGGCCATCGAGGTCTGCCTGTGCTATCAGGAGAGGTCTCGGTGCAATCAGTGCGCCAATGTCCTGAAAGTCCCGGCGATAGGTATTGATGGGCATCATACAATCGCAGTGCCCGTCAATTGTTCTGGTCAAAAGATGCGCTTTGAGCGTACTGGCCCCGCATACCGGCGCCGCTGCCTTAATGCGCGGATCGGCTGCAGCAATATACCAACTCTGTGATCCTCCCCCGGAAAGGCCGGTTACTCCCAGCTTTTCAGGATCTACTTCCGGTCTTTCAGACAAGAGGTCAAGTCCCCGTATAGCATTCCAGGCTTCCACCCCTGCCGGTGTGTAACCACGACTGTACCAGTGAAACCAACCATTGGCATAGCATCCCCAATGCTCTCCGCGAACCTCTCCCATTTGTATTGTTTCGATGATCAGGCAAACGAATCCCAATTGGGCAAATTTTCTCGGATGTGGCTGATAACGGACTTTCTGTGTGGGTGAATGACCACAAACATAAAGTATGGCGGCTCTTGGTTTTTTTATTTTGTCAGGTATATACAGGTTTGCCGGTACGTACAAACCAGGCAAGGATTCATAATAAAGTTTCTCGATACGGTAACCTTCTTTTTGGACAGTGCCTGTGATCCGGACATTTAGTTCAGTCCTTTTACCATTCAGCGGCATATCCTCAAGGCTTATCATTTCAATAAATTCATTGTAACGCTGTGGCCTTATCTTTTCCCAGTCCTCCAGAGAGTGAATGCCGGAAAGTACGTTATCAGAGATTTCTTCGGCTGCCTGCATCAGGTAATTGCGGATATTATTTGATTGATCGGGATCCGGCTGAGTTTGTACCGGCAGGTTTTGTGCATGCATACCTGAAAGAAAGAATGTGATTAATAATAGTGTAAAGATTGTTCGAAACATGATTTCAGATGTTTTATTTATATGTATCGGAATTTTAATGTTTATAGCTTAATAATGGCTAATTTCATTATACTTTGCATTTTTAAGTCGGCAATCTTCAGTCGGCAGTCGGCAATCTGAAGACTGGGCTATTTATACTTTTCAGTGTTATAATTGTTTGATTGTTATTTACTTTTTTGTGGACTGAAGACTGTGGACTGCCCGCCCGAACGTACCGTTCGGTACGGGCGGGCCGACTATTAACTAATTATTTATGAAACCTGAAAATTAAGGTTTTTTTGAATTTTGGAACTTGATATTTATTTGTTATTTGGTGCTTGTTTTTTGTGATTTTTTACATTTATTATTGTGCTATAATTGTTTTATTGTTATTTACTTTTTTTGTGGACTGCCGACTGTGGACTGCCGACTATTAACTAATTATTTATGAAACCTGAAAATTAAGGTTTTTTTAATTCACCATGTGAAACTATATCCTAACAGACTAATTCTTCAGGGGATATTGTAGCCCCTTCACATTTGTACGAATCTTATAAATCCTATCATAGCATGTTGCATAGATGGTCTTCATATCTTCATCGCCAAAACAGCAGCTTACCGGAAAAACGGGTAAGTTAATAATACCGATAAATTCGCCCTTTTGGCTAAAGACCTGGATTCCCATATAGGTGGCAACATAAATATTACCAAGCTCATCGATAGTCATACCGTCTGCTCCTGAAGTTTTGCCCTTTCTGTTAAGTACTTCAGGGGTCATGTAAAGTTCCGCGAATTTTCGGCCGTTAGACACAGTACCATTTTCGTTAACATCATATGCCCATACAAAATTATCTTTATCACTATCAACATTCCACCATTCTTCGTTATCATATGTGTTGTTTACATAAAGTGTTTCACCATCAGGGCTCAGAAGGATGCCGTTTGGCATTGCAAAATCATTTGGTTCTATAATCCT
>DAOVQI010000264.1 GCA_030628785.1 Bacteroidota bacterium | reverse complement strand
CATCCTGTATTCCTTTAGCATAGGTGCTTAAATTCCGGACAAATGTTTTCATTTTATCCTTATATTCCGTGGTTGTTTCGGGATCCTCATCATTATCATTGCTGCACTGAAAAAGGAAGAAGCTAATTGCCAATCCAGCAGTTATAAATACCATTGTACGTAACTTTTTCATAAACTTTGGAATTTTTTAAAAATTCTCAATTTCCATTTTTACCGGTTAAAAGTAACAAAATTTTCACAGGACTTTCATCGTACCCCGACTTCAGATCAGGGTACGACTAAATGACTAAACTTTTGTTCTCCCGCCGGGTAATACAAGCAATCTGTTTTTACTGATGTATACAGGGAAAATATTCGTATTTTTACAATAGAATATATGTTAAGCGGTGCAAAGCACCACGTAACGGTACAAGCTGAAAAATTTACGAACAATATTAAAAAGAGAATATAACTTTAGATACAATCACTTAAAAATGAAAAATTATTACTTAATCTCTATCGCACTCATTTTGAGAATGAGTCTTTCTATGGCACAATCGAATGACACCAATACTTTTACTAGAGCCGATACTTTGCGCGGTATGCTTACCCCTTTACGCATATGCTATGATGTTACATATTACCATCTTGACGTTAAAGTCAATCCGGCGACACAATTTATAAGTGGCAGCAACACGATTCAGTTCAAAGCAACAAAAGACTTTAAACGCATGCAGATTGATCTGGTTGAAAACATGGAAATCGATAAAATAATACAAGGGAATAAACAAATGAAATTTGAACGAGAGCTTGGAGCGGTTTACATCAATTTCCCTGAAATGCTCAAAGCAAATTCAACACACAATATTCAAGTATTTTATTCCGGAAAGCCAAAAGTTTCTGCACGACCACCCTGGGATGGCGGTTTTACATGGACTATGGACAAAAGTGGCAACACATGGGTTGCCGTCACGGTTCAGGGAGACGGAGCCTACCTCTGGTGGCCAAACAAAGAGCATCAGTCCGACGAGCCGGATAGCATGCTTATCAGCATTACCATTCCCGACGACTTGATGAATATATCAAATGGCTGTTTACGCAACAAAACCGGCCTTGGCAATGGTTGGACAAAGTGGGACTGGTTTGTCAGTTACCCGATAAATAATTACAATGTCACCCTCAATATCGCCAAATACTCACATTTCGACGATATTTATATTAACGAAAACGGCGACACACTGAGACTTGATTACTATGTTTTGCCTTACAATATAGAAAAGGCTAAAAAACAATTTCAACAGGTCAAATCTATGCTAACCTGTTTTGAGAAGCTGTTTGGCAAATATCCATTTTATAGGGATGGCTACAAACTGGTTGAATCTCCTCATAATGGCATGGAGCACCAGAGCGCTATAGCTTACGGCAATGATTATCGTAATGGTTACCGTAGCCGCGCTTCCTCAGAATATGGACTGATGTTCGATTTTATTATCATCCACGAAAGCTCACATGAGTGGTGGGGCAATAGCATGACTTCTAAAGACATCGCCGACATGTGGATTCATGAAAGCTTTGGTGCCTATGCAGAAGCGCTTTATGTTGAATGTATGTACGGCTACGATGCTTATTTAAAATATCAAAACGGTAAAAAATTTGGCGTCAGAAATAACCGGCCAATCATTGGCGTTTATAACGTCAATAACGCTGGTTCCGGTGATATGTACAATAAAGGCTCATTGGTTTTACATACACTCAGGAATGTAATCGACAACGACAGCCTCTGGTTTGATATTATTTACGGCATTCAGGACAAGTTCAAATATCAAACTGTTACCGCAAATGATATATTTAATTTTATAAATAAAGAAACTGGCAAGGATTACAGCTACTTTTTTGACCAGTATTTTAAACATACAAGCATCCCGGAACTGAGAATTATTGTCACAAAGCAAGGGGATAAAGTTACAGCAAGGTACAGATGGCGTGCTGAGGTAAAAAATTTTAAAATGCCGGTTAAAGTCACAACCGGCAAAGATAAATATGAATTTATCTATCCAACCACGGCATGGCAAACTACTGTACTCGGAGACATCAATCCGCATGAATTTAAAGTGGCTGAGCATTTGTTTTATGTGAATGTAGATTTGAGGTTGAGCTATTTATTATCGGTGTCGGAATAATTAATCCGGAAGGAAAAATCTTTACTTTCCACATCAAGGATATTGAAAAAGCTGAAGCAAAATCGAAAATCATACATTCCATTATATATCGAACTTACGTTAAATTCGCCAGTTTCTCAAGAGGTTTTCCGGTAAGCCTGTATACAACCCATTCGTCCATTGCCTTAGCCCCAAGGTTGTCATAAAACTTTCTGGCAGGATTCCATTTTAATACCCACCATTCCATCCTCCCGCAATTTCTTTCTTTTGCAAGAGTAGCGCAGTGTTTTAACAACTCTTTTCCAATTCCCCTGCTCCTGAATTCCGGTTTGACATAAAGGTCTTCTATATAGAGTCCGGGTTGTCCGAGGAAAGTAGAAAAGTTAAAAAAGAACAGGGCAAAACCTACTGATTCCCCATTAATTTCGGCTAAGATGACTTCAGCAAATGGTTTTTCCCCGAAAAGCGATTCATTCAGTAAATCTTCCGTTGCCACTACTTCATTTTCAAGCTTCTCATAAGAAGCCAGCTCTTTAATGAACCCGAGTATTATGGGTGTATCCTCCGGTCTTGCAGTTCGGATTGAAAGGTTTTTCATGGAACTAAAGTTAACTGCATTAATAAAAGATAAAAGGCAAAAGATACCCGCCCGACTGCCCGTCCGACCGGGTCATCCGGGCGGAAACTACGTCAGTCGTTCGGGCGGGAAATTAAAAATTAAAAATTAAAAATTAAAAAGTTTACCCCATAGGATAATTATTCCAACGGGGTGAACCCTGTGAAACCCTGCGAAGCAGGAGCAAAGAAGTTGCTGTTTCATAGGGGCAAAAGTAATTATCACTAAAAAACTTCAACCATTTTGTAAACAACCCAGCATCCAGCACCTATGTATTTCAAACTTCATCAATCATCTTTCATCTTTCATATTTCCAAACACCCAGAACCCATCATCTGGCAATTAACATATAACATATAACAGTTAACATATAACTTAATAACCCACCTAATAAATTACTTCGTGAAATCCCTACGTTTAGTTCAGATGAATCTTTTAGGTTAAACTTCCGGAAAGCCATTTTCAAATATTTCAGAATTTGGTGAGTGATAGTACCTTGTTCTCCATTCTGAAATCTTTTTTTTGATGAACCTGTATAAAGGTGGAATCCCAATGAACAGGATTAACAGGGTTGCAGGTATGATCAATAACCAGATTTCATCATCCGAAGGACCGGCTGTGCCAGCATATAAAACGATAGGAGAGAGCAGGATAGTAAAGGTTAAAATTTTCAGAATATTCATTTTTTTTATTTTCTATTTAACCAGTTGCCAGTATTTGTTCGATTGCAGATAATTCCTCTCCTAAAAACTCCGTGTTATCGAGACATTTCAATGAATCCTGAAGCTGGTTCACGGAGCTGGCGCCGATAAGGACAGATGTGATCCGGGGATCCTTAAGTATCCATGCCAGTGCCATTTGAGCCAGTGATTGCTCCCTCTTTTCCGCCACCTGGTTCAGCTTGGTCAGTTTTTTTACCAGTTCGGGCGTAATGGTCGAGGCTTCAAGGAAACCATGAGGCTTATCAGCCCTGGAACCATTGGGTATGCCTTTAAGGTATTTATTCGTAAGTAGACCCTGGGCAAGAGGAGAAAACGGGATACATCCTATTCCTTCATAGTTAATGGTATCCATTAACCCGTCTTCCACCCATCTTTCCAGCATGGAATATTTGGGTTGATGGATCAGGCAGGGCGTTCCTAATTCCCTTAAAATTTCACAAGCCCGGGAGGTCCGTTTTGCATCATAGTTTGAAATCCCAGCGTAAATTGCTTTTCCTTGCCTGACAACAAAATCCAGAGCCTGCATGGTTTCTTCCAATGGAGTATTGGGATCAGGACGATGGGAATAAAATATATCCACATAGTCGAGATTAAGTCTTTTCAGGCTCTGATCCAGGCTGGAGATCAAATATTTTCGAGACCCCCAATCACCATAAGGACCGGGCCACATAATATATCCCGCTTTACTGGATATAACAAGTTCGTCTCTGTGATTTTTTAAGTCCTGTTGAAGGATTTTACCAAAATTAATTTCGGCTGAACCGGGTGGTGGACCGTAATTGTTGGCAAGATCAAAATGAGTTATGCCAAGATCAAAAGCTTTCAGGATAATTTCACGTGCCGTATCAAAATCATCCACAAAGCCAAAATTATGCCACAATCCCAGGGATACCGCCGGCAATAAAAGTCCACTGTTACTACATCGGTTGTATTTCATCGTATCATAACGGTTCTCAGAAGGTGAATAATCAGACATCTGTTCTATATTGGTTTTTTGTACATTAAATTTCAGATCATTTAGAAATTAAGTCAATTAGAAATCAGGTCAATTTAATATTATCCTTTTTGGTTCTGCCTGCCCCGTTCTTTTGGGGGCTCGGCCAGGTTAGGTTATGTACAAGTTTGAAATAAAATTAAACATTTAAGACAAGCTTTACAAAAGGATTATGTTTATCCGCTAAGCGGCTTTCTTAATCCTTCTTATTCTGGAAGTGGTATTCTGAGGAAGACCCTAAGGGTTTTGCGCCATGGCATTCTTACGCTGGAAACCCTTAGGGTCTTTTGCATCAGAGCACTTTTCGTAAACGTCCAACGAAAGACGAAACCCTGACAGGGTTCGCAACGCTATCGGGGTTATACTGAAAGAATCCAACAGGGTGTATACTCACACCAGTCAAACCCATTTACAAAACATTATGATTACATTAGATTTGCCATAGTCGTTGTAATGTATTAAATTTGAAAGAGTTAAATTATTGACAGTATATGAAAAATAACGGCAATGCCGTTATACAACCGTTGTAACCCATTTTTGCTTGGAAATTGGGCAATACACAAGATTCTATTAAATTTGTCACAAAACAAGTTAAATGAAAAAAATATTGACAGAGAAACTAAATGCGTTGAAGGAGTTATGCAAAGCATATCATGTGGATAAGTTATATGTATTTGGTTCGGTCTGCACTGATAAATTCAATGAAAAGAGTGATATTGATTTTTTAGTTT
>DAOVQI010000051.1 GCA_030628785.1 Bacteroidota bacterium | reverse complement strand
CAGGCAGACCGATTACCATTGAGGTTGCAAGGACCGGCAAAACCGACCCCCTGGAACCCATCGTATTGGTGCAGGAATCAGAGGAACAAAATATTGCGAAATTGTATTACCGTGTCCCTGACCTTGCCCGTGTTCAGATAACGGATGGGAAAAATGTCCTGGCTAAAAAGAAATTCCTGATTTACCAGTTTGGGAAAGTTCTTCAGCTTCCTTCTAATTTTATTATAAAAGACCCTTAGGGTTTTAAAAAACCCTAAGGGTCTTATTCTATTTTTTTATCTGGCTTGTAAAATTTTTCTGGTATTCATCGAAAGGCATTTTTTTGTAACTGTCCTCCCCAAAGAATTTCAGAATGGGTTCCATATTTTCAGGAGGGTAATACCCGGGAACTGCAGTAAGTAGCTGTAAATCCTCATTCATATAGGCTACCGAGGGATAGGACATTTTGCCTTGTAATAATGCAATAGCCAGTTGATGGGAACTTCTTTGTTTACCGGCTCCTTCATTTAAAAAGGTTTTACCTGAAAATTCTATCGGTTTTGTCGATTCGGCATTGAATTTAACCGGATAAAATTTTTCATTCAGATACCTGGCAATGATCGGATGCTGAAATGTTGTCTGGTCCATTCTTTTGCACCATCCACACCAATCCGTATAAACATCAATAAAAAGTTTCTTGGGATTTTTTTTAGCCAATTCAACGGCTTGCTCAAATGTGTACCATCTAACTTTTGAATTATCCTGGGATAACAGGCTTAAACTGACACCAAGAACTAGAACGAATATGCTGAATAATTTTTTCATGATCAGGTTTAATATGTTTACATTTTTTGATAGGGTTTCCCTCAAAAAATATACCAAGATATATAAATAATTAGATTAATTCATATATTTCCTGAAATCCGCAATAAATTTTTACAGGATGCGGATTGTTACATAACAGTTTTGATCCTTTATTTTTTTTTTACTTTTACGATTTTATGTTTAACCCTTCAGGGCTGAGATTAAATCTATACTCTGTTGCTGAAGCTAATATAATAATTTATATATTGACTCACTAGTGTTGCGTTAAGCACACAAATCGTTCTTTGTCCATAGGACTCCTTTGGAGAAATTCTTTATACAAAAGCATTGTAGAGTATTTTCTGGTTCAAACGATTTGAAACAAGGGATGGAATATCATCATAATTTGAACCTCGGAGAGGTTCGATTATTGGTGTGCCGGGCATGTAGTAAGTCTAACGGGTGCAGGGTTTAACGACCCTTAGTCCCTAAGGAGCCGTAATGGCCGGAATCTTATAGCCGAAAGCAAGGGTGTCCTGGGTGACCGGGAATCTGAAGGAAGCCGTAGGCAAACATTTGTTATGACGAACAGAAACCGGATAAAAGGCCTGTTCCTCTGGGTAACTGAACCATGAATCAGGAAGCCCAAAAGCCATTCGGAAGAGGAAGGGGTAAATCTGGCATAACAAATGGAAAGATTTACTACTTACCCCGGGAGACCTTTACGAGTTCCGGGAAACCGGATAGGCTAGCGGGAAACCGGTAGACGACAGACGTAAAGGAGTCAGCAGCGGGCATAGTACCGGGATGTAATTACCGGGAAGGCCCAAATCTATTAACAAAGGTAAGTGTCAACAATGCGTAAAAGCAAAATGCAGCAGAAAAACGAAGCAGGCCAACAATTAAAGTTATTTGCTTGGCAGGCAGGAGAACCAACAGGGACACCGACTGGCAGCACCAGCACGAAAACCTTGACTGGAGTTGAATTGCTATCGCTATTGGAGAGACAGCGAACCTTAACCGAAAATTTATTAGAAAAGATTGTAGATTATGGAAACCTGATTAGAGCGTATGAACAAGTGTTAGAAAATGGAGGCAGCAGCGGGGTAGACGGAATGGAGACGGAGGAACTGCGACAACGGTTTGGGAAGCACATAGACACCCTACGGGAATTGCTTCTTACGGAGAAATACGAAGTAAGTGCAGTACGCAGGGTAGAAATCCGGAAACCCGACGGGGGAACAAGGGTATTGGGTATCCCAACGGTCACAGACCGACTTATCCAGCAGGCTATCCATCAGGAACTGAGTCGCTATTACGAGTCGATTTTCAGCGAAAGTAGCTACGGGTTCCGACCGGGACGGAATGCGCACCAAGCCATACGACAAGCCTCAAAGTACATACAGGAAGGCAAGGAGTGGGTAGTGGATATAGACTTGGAGAAGTTCTTCGATAAGATAAACCACGACCGACTGATGCAAAGACTTAGCAAAGGAATAGGAGACAAAAGGCTCCTGCGACTAATCAATGCATATTTAAAAGCCGGAATGATGGAAGGAGGGCTGACAGAACAGCGAATAGCAGGCACACCGCAAGGAGGCCCGCTATCACCACTATTGTCCAATATTGTTTTAGACGAACTGGATAAGGAGTTGGAAAGCCGGGGCCATAGCTTCTGCCGGTATGCTGATGATTGTAATATTTATGTCAAGAGCAGAAAAGCAGGAGAGCGAGTATTGACCTCAATAGTAAAATTCATTGAAAAGAAGTTGAAACTAAAAGTCAACAATGCAAAGAGTGGCGTCAGGCACTGTTCCGGGGTAAAATTCCTGGGATACACTTTACTGCCGGAAGGAGGGATAAGGGTTGCAGATAAATCCATAGACCGCCTAAAGGACAGGATAAAGGAGATAACCCGCAGGAATCGGGGTGTGAAGTTCGAACAGGTTATTAAGGAACTAAACTTAGTCATAATCGGCTGGACAAATTATTTTCGCTTGGCCAACACATGGTTATCCACGTTTAGTGAACTTGATGGTTGGATACGAAGAAAGCTAAGATGTTACAGGCTTAAACAGTGTGGCAGACGCTACACCATCTTTAAGCTTCTCCGTAGTTTTGACATCCCGGAGCAAAAATGCTGGAATGTTGTTATGTACTCACAGGGCTGGTGGAGCATGTCTAAGAAAATCGCTGTTAGCCATGCTATGAATCTTAACTGGTTTGCCCAACTTGGGTTACAATCTTTTTATCTGAGATTGAAGGTGTAAAAGTTAATGGAAACCGCCTTGGTACGATTGAGTATGCCGGGTGGTGTGGGGGGACAGCGGCGTGAGCCGCTTCCTACCCGATTAGAAACAGATAATACCTAAATAAGCGCCGAAACTGCCATCGTTGACGAATAGATCTATATCACATTCGGCGCAAATAACGGGTGTATCAAAAAAGCTTATCCTATAACCTATAACCAATAACTTATAACAAATAAGAAGAGACACTTGAAAACAAAATGGTTAAAGCATATTAATAGTTTAATTAAAAATATAATCTTATGGATGAAGTAAAGAAAACGTTAAGGGATTCGGCCGCTGCCAGGTGGACTGTTTTAGTTTTAATTAGCCTTCTGATGTTTGCGACTTACTGGTTTCAGGATTTTTATTCAGGTCTTAAGGGTTTGATGGAATCACAGTTGCATTTCAGTAGTAGTGATTTCGGACTGTTAATCAGCTCAACAACATGGTTAAACCTGGTTGGTGGAATTATTATTGGAGGTATTATACTGGATAAATGGGGCATACGGTTAGCCGGGACTTTATTCGGATCACTTGCTTTGCTGGGCGCATTTCTTAACTGGCTGGGAGCCAGCGGCCTGGTGTCTGACAATCCCAAGACACAGTTAATCATAATGATGACTGGCAGGTTATTATTCGGTCCGGGTTTGGAAGTCACCTGTGTTACCATAAGCAAAACAATTGTAAAATGGTTCAAAGGTCATGAACTTGCATTGGCATTTGGTATCAATATGGGTTTTGGCCGTTTTGGTTCGGCTTTAGGGATGGCATTATCCATTGATATTGCCGGTGGTACTGTTGCCCCGGCTGTTGCTTTTGCCGGTACTTTAATTGCTCTTGGTCTTTTAGCTTTCCTGATCCATTTAATTTTTGATGTCCGCATTGATAAGCAGAAAGCTGCTATAGCTGGTGAGCAGAGAGATGAAGAAAAATTCAGACTTGAAGATCTGGTTAAGCTGCTGAAAAACAGGTCGTTTATTTTAATCGCTTTACTTTGTGTTTCTTTCTATGCTGCTGTATTTCCATTCATCCAGTACGCACCGGACCTTCTGGTGAATAAATTCGGTTTAACTTCCGAATTTCCGGATATGAGCGGTGAATCTTTCCGTAAATGGCTGGGTGCCATTTTTTCCAACGGCCCCAAAGTGGCAAGTTTGATACCTCTCGGCACCATCCTTTTTACGCCGATTTTTGGAAGAATTGTTGATAAAAAAGGAAAAGCTGCATCCCTGATGATCCTTGGTTCCCTGTTGTTGATATTTGCTCATCTATCCCTGTCTGTTTTCCAGAATTTAACTTTGGGCTATATCGGTTTATTGTCGCTTGGAATTGCTTTCTCACTTGTTCCGGCAGCCATGTGGCCTTCGGTTGCAAAAATCGTTGTCGAAAGCCGTTTGGGTACCGCTTATGCAATGATGTTCACCATCCAGAATGTAGGATTGGCACTTTTCTTCTGGGGAATAGGCAAAGTATTGGATCTGGCTAACAGAGGTAACATTGATGCTATCAGGGCCGATGAAATGAATTATAATTATACTGTACCGATATTTATGCTGGTAATTTTAGGAGTCATTGCAATTTTTCTTGCCAACCAGTTAAGAAAAAGGGATAAAATCGATAAATACGGACTTGAATTACCTTCGGGTGTAAAACCTGAATAAAATGTTGTTGTTACATAATTTTTAAAATATATTAATATGAGCAAAGAAATTCAAAATCTCGAACCACGGGTTTTATGGAAACATTTCTATAGTATTACCCAGATACCAAGGCCATCAAAAAAAGAAGGGCAGATCATTGAGTTTATGAGGAAGTTTGGAGAACATCTGGGTCTTGAAACAATCGTTGATGAAGTTGGAAATGTGATCATAAAAAAACCGGCAACATCCGGTATGGAAAACCGGAAAGGTGTGATTTTACAGGGACACCTTGATATGGTCCCTCAAAAAAACAGCGATACGGACCATGATTTTGAAAAAGATCCCATCGATGCCTACGTTGATGGTGAATGGGTGACGGCAAAAGGAACCACTTTAGGGTCAGACAATGGAATGGGGATTGCGGCAGCAATGGCTATTCTGGAATCGAAAGATATACCTCACGGACCTGTCGAGGCTTTATTTACCATTGATGAAGAGACAGGCATGACGGGAGCTTTCGGTTTAAAACCAGGAGTCTTGGATGGGGATATATTAATTAATATGGATTCTGAAGATGAGGGTGAGCTGTATGTGGGTTGCGCAGGAGGCGCCAATGCAAATATAAAGTTTAAATATACGGAGGAACCTGTCCCGGCAGGACATGTCGCCTTTATGCTGGTTGTTTCAGGTTTGAAGGGTGGGCATTCCGGAATTGATATACCGCTTGAAAAGGGAAATTCAAATAAAATCCTTAACCGGTATCTCTGGCATGCATCTAAGAAACATGGATTGCGTTTGGCGGGTATCACAGGCGGAGATCTACGAAATGCCATTCCCCGTGAATCATTTGCTATAGTTACTGTTCACGGCAAGAATGAAAAAGATTTTATTGCCTGTGTAAAGGAAATGGAGGCGGTTTATAAGAAGGAACTGGCAACAATTGATCCGGATCTGAAATTTGAAGCCGTTCAAACCGATAAACCAGCCAGCCTGATTGATGAAGATACTCAGCAGAGATTATTCGATTCGGTTTATGCCTGTCCGAATGGGGTTATCCGTATGAGTAATGATATGAAAGGGCTGGTTGAAACATCAACCAATCTTGCTATCATTAAATCTGAAAATGGTGAGATAACAATTCAATGTTTATTACGAAGTTCAGTCGATTCAGCTAAAGAGGATCTGAAGAATATGTTTACCAGTGTTTTTGAGCTTGCCGGAGCTGAAATTTATTTCGACGGAGAATATCAGGGATGGAAGCCAAACCTTGATTCTCCCGTTTTAAAGCTCATGCAGGAAGTATATAATAAAAAATTCGGTAAGATTCCGGAAATCAGAGCAATTCATGCAGGCCTTGAATGTGGTATAATAGGTGGTGTTTATCCTAACCTGGATATGATTTCATTGGGTCCAACCATTCGTTACCCCCACTCACCGGATGAAAAAGTGAACATTGAAACTGTTAAAAGATTCTGGGAATTCATGGTAGAAACCTTAAAAGCTCTTCCGGAGAAATAATTTTGATTCCATTTAATCATTCTGTTAAATGAAGTCAGGTGTTTCCACCTGACATTGGAGAAGTAAATAACCTTTATTCCAGGAATACACGGAAACTCGTTCGGCGAAGTATTCCACTTCGTCGGAAGATTATGATATAGGGACCCGATCCCATGAACAGTGAGGGTTTCACTTTAAGTGAAGCCCTCACTATTTACATAAAAGCAAAAGAAATGGCAGAAAAAACCAACAAACTTGTTATACCAGACGAAATAATAACCAGCAAGATCTATTTTATAAGGGATAAGAAAGTGATGCTGGATGAAGATCTGGCCGAGCTTTACGGAGTAACCACTGGAAACCTGAATAAGGCTGTTAAACGAAACATAGCCCGTTTTCCTGAGGATTTTATGTTCCAGCTTACAAAGGAAGAGTTCGATAACTTGATATTCCAAATTGGAACATCAAGTTGGGGTGGTCGGCGTAAACC
Organism: Bacteroidota bacterium; assembly: GCA_030628785.1. Lineage (GTDB taxonomy): Bacteria > Bacteroidota > Bacteroidia > Bacteroidales > VadinHA17 > CAZEWS01. Next base: position 5,366 of record DAOVQI010000051.1, on the reverse strand, counting down.
TCCTTATGCTTTTACAGAACAGGGGGTAGCTATGTTGTCTGGTGTTTTGAATAGTAATAGAGCCATAAAAGTAAATATCCAGATCATGCGGGTATTTACCCGGATGCGTAAAATGCTTGAAACTCATAAGGAGATCCTTAAAAAACTCGAACACCTGGAAAGAAAAGACATCGAGCAGGATGAAAAGATCATGTTGATCTTTGAATACCTGAAGCAGTTGGAGCAGATCAAGCAGGAAGAACTTGAAGGGAAGAAAGTTCCGGTTGTTAAAGGCTTTAGGGGTAAAAAGTCAGAGAAATAATCCACAACCCACGTAGCCAAAATCTTACCTTCCCTTCACCCTGTGGAATAATGCCTCCGGAATTACGACGAAGCGGTGTTCTACAGGGTGCGATATCAGCCAAATTTTGGCTACTCCCCACGCCCCCCGAAAGCTTTCGGGGCTTCTGTTGTTTTGCCCGACTGAGTCCGAAGATTGAAGGCAGGTACTACAAGGCCATTATGTTATATAGCCGCACGCCAATCGCACCTAATAACTACTCGTGTGAATTAGAAGATGTAAATATAAGCTGTTTTATATGGTGACATATCGCCACCAGTGCCTCCCTTCATCCTCTTGGACTTCTGCTCAGTGAAAAAAAGACCCTTAGGGTTTTTCGAAACCCTAAGGGTCTCTTATATACGAGTTAAATTAACAAATCTTTTATAATTTTTTGGTTATTTAGAGAATATTCAGTTAATTTTGTATTGTGGAGAAAACTATCATGCTCTATACCCGCTTTTATACCCGAAACGGCAAGTGCTTATTTGAGTGCTGGATCTTTTATTAATCGAATCCTCCCATTACTACAGGGGTTCCCTGTTACCATTATTTATAACTCTTCCTGAACTTTTTATTATTATCATTCCTTGTAAATAATTTAGTGTGTAGGGATGAAAAAAGACAGAATGTTATGATCCCTTTTCCCGCAGGGATCCCTTTGGGAGGGATAAAATGTTATATGTTAAATGTTATAAGTTATATGTTAGGTGCTGGGTTCCTGGTTCTCAGTTATCGGTTCCCGGTTCCCAGTGTTGGGTGATGAATATTCGATTCTTGATGCTGGTTGTTGGATAAAGCTGCATTTGCAGTAGCAGAAGGCAACTGAAGATATTGTTAAATTACTCGCTTCGCTCATGAGATCGCCCCGGTAGCCATTGGGGCTAAGTTACTAAATTGTTGAATTGCTATAAAATTATATAAAGGATAGAAATAGTTCTACTTTCAACTTTGACCCTATGAAACAGCAACTTCGTTGTCCCTGCTACGCAGGGTTTCACGGGATAAATTTGCTTCGCTGCCTGCCCCGTTTTATCGGGGCCATTCGTTGTCATTCATTGTTTTTTCCAATGACGGCGAAGCCAAATAACTTATAACCACGGTGAAATATGCTCCTTCGTCGCATTTCACGTGGCAAGCATATAACCCATAACAATTAACCTGAATATAAAAAAGAGACTCTTAAAAACTGAATAGTTTCCAATACTTTTTATTTCTAATGTCAAGGTAAAAACGTGAAAGGCATCATTTTCGATATTAAAAAATTTGCGGTTCATGATGGACCGGGAATAAGACAAACCATTTTTTTCAAGGGATGTCCTATGAACTGCTGGTGGTGTCATAATCCCGAAGGAATAAAGTCTCATGAGGAAGTTGTTGAAGTAGTGAAACCACTCGATGACAAAGTTTTTATTGAAAAGGAAACAATCGGAAAATGGATGACGGTTGAAGATGTAATGAATGAAATTGAAAAGGAAACCGTTTTTTATGACGAATCGGGGGGAGGAGTTACTTTTTCCGGAGGTGAACCCCTGAATCAATTTGATTTTCTTCTTGTTTTGTTACAGGAGTGCAGGAGAAAAAACATTCACACGACCCTGGATACAACAGGATACTGTAATGAAATAAAATTCAGGAGGTTACTTGGTAAAGTGGATCTTTACCTGTATGATATAAAAACTATTGACGATGCATTGCATAAAAAGTATACCGGTGTTTCCAACAAGGTCAGCCTGAGTAACTTAAGAACTCTGACAGAAGCAAAAGAAAACATCATACTTAGGTTTCCCATAATCCCGGGAATAACCGATACCTCAGAGAATATTAATGATCTGAAAGCATTCCTGGGATCTTTTAATCATAATATAAAGGAAGTACATTTGTTACCATACCATAAGATAGCTACAAATAAATACAAAAGATTACACATTACGAACCAGATGGAAGGAGTTCGAAGTCTTGAGAAAAAGGATTTAACCGGCTTGAAAACAGAATTTGAAAAAGAAGGGTATATAGTAAAAATTGGAGGATGAATATATTTGGGATTTCGGATTGGGGATTGGGGGTTGGGGATTTATTGGGAGACTGGGAGATATTGAAAATTGTGACTGAGAGACAGGGAGACTGAGAGACAGGGAGACAGGGAGACTGGGTGGGAGAGACCTGCCAGGGTTTGGAGAACCTGGCAGAGTCTGTGAAGGAGAAGGGGAGAATGGGTGAATTCAAGATAAAAGACAAAAGTTCACCCTGTGAAATGCGGAGCAATTTTGCAAGCAAAATTATTTCACAGGGTAAAAAGATAAAAGGGAAGAGGTGAATGAGCGAGAGGAGGGAGCTGTAAGAATTTAGGGATTTCGGATTTGGCATTTGGGATTGGGGATTGATGATTTAGGATTTATGAATTTTGAATTGTAAGGCACTAAATGTAATGGGGTAATCTGATGACCCCGCCATAAATGACGGGGTTAGTGATATATTAATATTGAGTTATTAAAAAGAAAGCACTATGATGACGGAACGGATTAAAAAGTTAAGGGACCAAAGTTTGAATTCTATAAACCGGATATCTCCCGAACGGGCACTTCTTATCACTGAATTTTATAAAAGTGACATTGTTCGTGAAATATCGGTTCCGGTAAAACGTGCACTTTCCTTTAAGTATCTGCTTGAGAACAAGGAAATTTGTATAAATGATGGTGAAATTATTGTTGGAGAGCGGGGCCCGGCTCCGAAAGCTACACCTACCTATCCGGAAATATGTCTTCATTCACTGGATGACCTGAAGAAACTTGACACCCGGCCAAAAGTTTCTTACAGGGTAAATGAAGAAACAAGAAGAATATACAGGGAGACCATCATTCCTTTTTGGCAGGGTAAAAGCAACCGGGACAGGCTTATGAATCAAATGTTTCCGGAATGGATCGATGCATACAAGGCCGGTGTTTTTACTGAATTTCAGGAACAGCGGGCTCCGGGCCATACGGTTTGCGGAAGCAAAATTTACAGGAAAGGCATGCTCGATCTTAAGAAAGAGATAAAACAAGCCATCGAAGATCTTGATTTCCTGAACGATCGTGAGGCTTTCGAAAAACGTGAAGAATTAAAGGCAATGGATATCGCCGCCAGTGCAATAATCATGTATGCTGAACGGCATGCGGAAAGACTGCTTGAACTTGCTGCAACTGAGAATAATGAATTACGGAAGCATGAGCTTGAAGAAATGGCAGAAATCTGCCGGTATGTTCCCTCCTATGCACCAAGAACCTTTCATGAAGCTCTTCAATATTATTGGTTTATACATGTGGGTGTTGTAACTGAACTTAATCCATGGGATTCGTTTAATCCTGGCCGCCTGGATCAGCATTTATTTCCGTTTTATAATAAAGGACTTACAGAGGGTACATTAACCAGAGAAAAGGCAATTGAACTACTTCAGGCATTCTGGATAAAGTTCAATAATCATCCGGCACCTCCAAAAGTGGGTATTACAGCTAAAGAAAGCAATACTTACACCGATTTTTCATTAATCAATATTGGAGGGGTTAAGGAGGATGGTTCAGATGCCGTTAACGATCTGAGTTATATTTTACTTGATATTGTGGAGGAAATGAGAATCCTTCAGCCAGGTTCAATGGTTCAGTTAAGCAAGATAAATCCTGACCGGTTTATAAATCGTGCAGTTAAAATAATTAAAACCGGCTTTGGTCAGCCTTCTGTTTTTAATACCGAAGCAATTGTTCAGGAATTGGTCAGGCAGGGTAAATCAATACAGGATGCCAGGAACGGTGGCGCCAGTGGTTGCGTGGAAAGCGGAGCATTTGGAACTGAGTGTTATTTTCTTACAGGATATTTTAACCTTACTAAGATCCTTGAGCTGGTGCTAAATAATGGTTACGATCTACGAACCCAAAAACAAATTGGTTTAAAAACCGGAGATCCGGAAAATTTTAAGTCGTTCGAAGAGCTAATGGATGCATATGATAAGCAGCTTAAATATTTTACTGAAATAAAATTAAAAGGGAATAATATTATTGAGAAGATATACTCGGAATATATGCCGGTTCCATTTCTTTCCCTTTTGATCGACGATTGTATACAGAACGGAAAAGACTATAATGCCGGTGGTGCCAGATACAACACAAGTTATGTTCAGGGAGTTGGATTGGGCAGTATAACCGATAGTTTTACCGCAATTAAATTTCATGTATTTGATAAGAAAACATGCACGATGGGCGAAATGATTGAGGCAATTAAAATAAATTTTGAAGGTTTCGGTGAACTTAGGAAGAAACTTGTTTATGATACGCCGAAATATGGGAACGATGACGATTATGCTGATAATCAGGCAAGGAAGATTTTTGAAATCTTTTATGAATCTGTAAATGGAAGGCCAACGGCTCGTGGAGGAACATTTCGAATCAATATGCTGCCAACTACATGTCATATATATTTTGGAGAAGTAATTGGGGCAACTCCTGATGGCAGGAAAGCACATGAACCACTTTCTGAAGGAATTTCACCGGTTCAGGGAGCAGATCAAAAGGGACCTACTGCCGTGTTAAAGTCGGCTGCAAAGATCGATCATATTCGAACAGGCGGTACCCTTCTGAACCAAAAATTCACACCGTCATTTTTTGAAGAGGAGGAGAGTATTACCAAATTTTCAAAGTTGATAAGGAGTTATTTCAGAATGGATGGACATCACATTCAGTTTAACGTCGTCACAGTAGATATACTTAGGGCGGCCCAAAAAAATCCTGACAAATACAAGGATCTTATTATAAGGGTTGCGGGATACAGTGATTATTTTAATGATTTGAACGAAGATCTTCAGAATGAGATTATCCGCAGAACAGAGTATGAAGCAATTTAGTCGTTATTAAACCATCCTCCATCCGATGTATTAATACCATCGGCATTTTCAATACCGCCGAATGTATACAAATCCATTTCGGCATTCAGCAATTCATTAGCAGGAATCGGAAAATGGAGTAATGTGCCGCATTGCAGCAGATCCCTTCTTCTCATATCAAAAAAGCTAATTCCT
>DAOVQI010000120.1 GCA_030628785.1 Bacteroidota bacterium | reverse complement strand
TTATTATCATAGTAATGTGTCTTTACCTGCTTTTATCTTGCCGGTATACCTACTCACCTATTACCTCTTTGGACTCTTGATTTAATTCTTCTTTATTTTCTTTTTCACCTCAGCCTTAGCCTCAGCACGCTGTCGCTGAAGCTTTAGCGTAGGCGCCCTTGTGCTACAATCAAACAAATTAAACACATCTCTCACAATAATATATTTTTTTAATAAATTCGCAAAGCTATGTTCTCATAATTCGTTTTAGTTTAGAAAATCTGGAAATTTTCGCAAATATAGGGAATACGATGCATTCTTCAAATTAAATAAGTTGCTTTCGTTTTTGCTCCGTAACTAGTAAGACAAATAGAATCAATATAAAATACTTATACTTTTTTTTGGCTTTAATGACCAACTTTATTAATTTTCATTCTTGTTCACGAGTTTCGTTTTAGATATTTAGGCGAAAAACTTTACTCCCGATTATCGGGTTTTAAAAATAATAGTAGGGAATAAAGATTGAAAAGATGGATTTTTTGACCAGGTGGATGATATTCTGTTTATAGGTATCCATGTAAGACATCTTTATTCTGAGATTTCATCCAAAGAAACTAAATTATGCTACTATGGAAAAATATATCGTAGAACTGCTTAGAACGAATAGCCGTCTAATAATACCTGAATTTGGTGCCTTTTTTGTAAAAAAGGACGAACCGAAAACAATTGCTTTTAATGAGTTTTTAAAATTTAATGACGGTATATTCATTGATTATATTTCTAAAAAGGAAAATATTAAAAAAGACAAGGCCATTGAGGAAACTGAAAAATTTGTTAAAAAGATTTACAGGGAGCTTGAAAAAGGAAATCATTATTTTGTTGAAAATCTAGGTGAATTCTTAAAAGATGAAAAAGGAAGAATTCAGTTTATTCTTAGTGAAGGAAAAGATGAAAAGTTAAAACCGATTTCATCAGAGAAAGGGAATGATGATTTTACATTGATTGAAAAATCAGCTTTAGATAAAGATACGGCGAAAGAAATAATAAAAGAAAAGCTCAAATCCAAAAAAGAAAAACCACACAAGGAAAAACCTCCTGAAGATAAAAAAAAGGAAGAAGATCTAGAATTAATAGAAGATTCAAAGCCACCTGACAGGGAGCCAAAACAGGCTTTACAGAAAAGTATAGAACTGGAAAAAGAAAAGAAAAAAACTGAAGGTGAGGCAAAAATATCATTTAAAGAAAAAGAGGAAACTGTTACTTATGACCATTATTCAGGAAGTAAAAAATCAAAAATAATCTTATGGATAGTTCTGGGCCTTATTCCAATCGCCATTTTTATTGTGTGGTTTGTGTTTTATAAGAATGGAAAAACTGTGGAACCGGAACAAAATAAGTTTTCTGAAACCTCAAATGTTGAAGAGGTATTAGTTAACGAGACTGTAACTATTGTAGAAGACAGCTTAAAAATACAGGAATCACAGCCATTGGCACAAACAAAACCAGAATCTGAAGAAGTGACTGATAAGGATGCGGATAATTCTTCAGCTGGTAGTATTGTAAAAAAATATTATGTTGTAGCCGGTTGTTTCGAAATTGAAGAAAATGCTAATAATTATGTTTCTTATTTAAAGAATAAAGGTTATAATCCGGAGAAATTTGGCAAGGTTGGGAAATTATATGTCGTTAGCTTTAATTCTTTTTCCTCAAAAGAAGCTGCTATTAAGGAATTAAGGGAAATTCAGGGTAAAATTGAACCTGAAGCCTGGATTTTATTCAACTAAAAGTTTTTTTCACTTTTCAATGAGAAAGGTGAAAGAATTACTAAAAGGATTATTATAAATCACGATTAATTTATAAAAAGATATAGTGTATTGTTTGATTTTTCAACGATACAAACAAACCTCCACCAAATAATTGAAAATAAAATCCTCCCCTGTATATGAGTATTAAAAAATGGGACAATAATTTGATTCCAGCAAAAAAATTCATTTTTAAAATATCAAAAATATCTCTTAATTTTATGTCTGATTTAGTTCAAATTTAGACAACGACACGCACTAACCACCGAACTACAATTGAAGCACTGTGGTTTTGGTCAACTCCAGTCAATTGTTAGCCATTTATTTGCAATTTGTTATACAATTTACTTTTGTAATATTAATTTCTTTGTCTCTGAAAATTCTGCTGCTTGTAGTCTGTAAAAATATATTCCACTTGGCAATCCTTCTACAACCCACTTTAATTCATGTTCTCCTGTATGTCTAAAGCCCTCAACCAATGTTTCTATTTCTTGACCAGCAAGATTGTATACTTTTAAAGCTATTCTACTTGATTTTGACAATGTAAATTTAATGGTCGTTGATGGATTAAACGGATTGGGATAATTTTGACCCAGAGCGTATCCGACAGGCCAAATATTCCCTCTACTAATTGCAGTGCTTGTATCACTTTGCTGATAAACCCGAACATAATCTATTTCCAGCATTTGCGGGAAAGTGGTTGTTGCATCAGGATTACCTGGCCAGTTACCACCAACAGCAACATTGATGAGCAGGTGAAACCGCTGATCAAAAGGTGCAGGAAACTCGCCATTGGTTGAATACCATGATGTCTGAGTCTGATACAAGGAATCATCAACAAACCATTTGAAGATTCCCTCCTCCCATTCCAAAGCGAACAGATGAAAATCGTCTGCAAACGTGCCTTCTTGAAGGGTATTGGACATTCCGCTCTGTGTGTTTTGAGGCCATGGTCCACCATAGTGAAGAGTCCCATACACTTTATTGGATTCGTGCCCCAGATGTTCAATGATATCGATCTCACCCGATGCTGCCCAACCACCGTAAACATTGTCTGTTGGCATCATCCAAATTGCTGACCAGATCCCTTTTCCAAATGGAAATTTAATCCTGAATTCAAATCGTCCGTATTTCCAATCTCCCTTGTTGATCGTACGAATGCGAGCCGAAGTGTAGTTTTTCCCTGAATAGGTTTCCTTTTTCGCAGTGATAACCAGATGACCATTTTCAACAGTCACATTATCAGGTCTATACCACTGGAGTTCATTATTCCCCCATCCTGAAGGCAAACCATATGCAGTTCCATCTCCTGTCATATACTCCCACTTTAATAAGTCAAGTTCTGAACCTTCAAACTCATCTGACCATACGAGCTGATAGTCCTGCGCATATACAATATTCAACTGTAATAAGATGAACATTAAGAGAAGAATAAGTATCATAGATGTTGCTTTAGCAACAGGCATCTTATTCATTATAAACCTCCTTTAATTCTACTTTTTTAAGTTTTAAATCTTTTTCCTTATTCATATTATTTATGAGTAGAACCACTGATCGTATCTTTGGGCTAACCTTGGTTTATCTGTACTGTAAATCTTCAAATATAAGTGGACTAATTTTTTTTATATAAAGTTAAGAGGAAATTTTTATTCTATTTTCATTTGACTTATATATTCATTTTTTTTGCTGTAAATTTGATTTCCCAAACTTATTACTAATCCCAAGACATATATGAGATTAAAATATCTCATGGGGCAAATAATTCTATTGTCAGTATTATTCTCTTTATTAGACTGTAAAAAGGAGAATCAATTACCTACATGTAAAATAACTTATCCAAACAATGGGGATATATTTAAACTGGGTGATACAATTGATATAATGGTCGATGCATTTGATCCTGATGGATTGGTTGATAAGGTTAAATTCTATATTGATGATACTTGTGTTTTTAGGGATATTATATTCCCATATTTATATAGATGGATTACCAAAGAAGAAACATTTGGTGAGTATAATATTAAAGTAACTGCCAAATATCATAGTGATGACTCACAAACAGATGAGTGTAGTATAACAATACTGGGAAATGCTATAGTTGTTACAAATAATGCCGATTCAATCACCCTTACTTCTGCTATTAGTGGAGGAAAAATAATTAATGATGGAGGATCACAAATAATACAAAAGGGAGTTTGTTGGAGTCGCCTAAATCATAATCCCACCCTGGCAAATAATCATACTTACAATGGAAGCGGTTCCAGTTCCTTTATTAGTGCAATAACAGGGTTATTACCAAATTACAAATATTATGTCAGAGCTTATGCAACCAATAGTTTAGGTACTTTTTACGGTAATGAAATTAGTTTTACAACATTAAAAACAGTACCCACTGTTGTAACAGGGGCATTGGACGAATTATCATCCTACGCAGTTTTGATAAATGTGAATATTGTCAGTAATGGTGGGGTAACAATTACCTCGAGTGGAGTTTGTTACAGCACCTCTCCAAATCCTACAACCGATGATAACATTTCGTGGGCTAGAGAAGGTACAGGTTTTTTTAGATGCGTAATTAGAAGCTTACTGCCAAATACAAAATATTATTTTCGGACTTACGCCACAAATGCAATGGGTACTACATATGGTAGTGAAATTAGCCATACAAATACTTCAAATAGTACTAATGAAACGGGTATATTGACTGATTCCCGAGATGGACAAACTTATATTACTGTAAAAATTGGAAATCAATGGTGGATGGCAGAGAATCTTAATATTGGTACAATTATCGAGAGTAATCAGGAGCAAACAAATAACCAAGTTATTGAAAAGTATTGTTATGAATCATTTTGTAAGATATTTGGGGGTTTATATCAATGGGATGAAATGATGAGCTATGTAACTATGACCGGATCAAAAGGTATTTGTCCTGATGGTTGGCATATCCCATCAGATGATGAATGGAAAATTTTGGAGATGGAACTTGGGATGCCCCAATCGCAAGTTGATAATCTATTTGAGAGAGGTACAGATCAAGGGAAACAATTAAAAGTTAGTGGAGCCTCAGGATTTGAGGGATTAATTTATGCAGATTTCTTCCCAATTTATTATAACTCAAACTCATATTTCTGGACCTCAACACAAGATACAATTTCAGAAGATATTGCTTTTCGTCGAGCTTTGTATGATCAAAATCCTTATGTTGGCAGGTTGTTTGGCTACAAAACTATTGGTCTTTCAGTACGTTGTGTAAAGGATTCAATTAATAAATAATTAAAGTAATTAAAGAGATTTTTTTCTTTATTCGAATCCTAAGGGAAGTAACGTGTCCTTCTAAAAAACGCCCCATTTTTTATTTACACAAATAACTCTCCCCCAAATAATTAAAAATATCTTCGTTTTTTTGCCCGGCCGGCTGACGCAGGTCGGATGGTTCGACGAGTAAAACCTCGATATTCAATTATTGTAGAACGATTCTCCGAGTCGTTTTGTTTCGCTGGTAATTTTAGTAAGATAGCCAAAGTCAGGGTTTGACTTAGAGTCAAGCCCTGACTAATATTTGGCGTAATTATCCTGCAGCTAATTTACTCGTCAGACCACTTCTGCTGCCGGGCGATTAGTTTAGATTTAAAACATTGCAATTATGTTATGGTTTATGTAAAAAGTTAATGCATCTTAGTGGTCAGACGAGTAGGTTACACTCTGAAATTAATAAAAGATAAAAATGTAAAACAATGATAACGAAAAATAAACTTGATAAACCATTTGGACCAGTGGGGACTTCTGCCGGAATATTTATGTTTATTGCCGGAATAGTAGTAACATTCTATTCATTTACCGGATTGATTTTGGTTTTTATTGGAGCATTTGTTGGATTCACCTCGACAAGTACGATGATTGATAATGATAAAAAAAGGATTAAATTTTCGAATAACTTATTTGGGTTTATAAAAACAGGACAATGGATTGATATATACCAGAAATGAAGCTTGGATTAAAAAAATCAAATAGAGTATATCGAGCATATAGTAGAAGTAATCGTACTCTTGATATTAACAGTAAAGATATTAGACTAATATTATATGGGGCTGACAACAAACAGATTATGCCGATTAATAAATTTGATTCACTTGATATTGCGAAAGTGGAACTTAAAAAATCAGGTAATCAATTGGGGTTAAGTTTGATTTGATTATTTTTAGGACAATAAATGTGCACGAGACCCTAAGGGTTTTTAAAAACCCTAAGGGTCTCATAATTAAAACTTTACTGAAATCTTTACGTTTACTCTTCTGGAGGTAAGATAATTGGGTATGGCGTATTGATTGGTTTGAAGACTTAGGTTATTAACCGTTGTTAACCACAAATAGGAAATAGTATTGTTAATGTCGAGCAGATTAAATATTTCCAATCCAATCCAGATGCTTTTTATATCAAACCCTAAGGGTTTTAAAAACCCCTTAGGGTTTCGTATATCCTTAGGGTTTGATGTACTAATAATTTCTTTCGAGATCCCTATATCGATCCTTCTGTAGGAAGGAATTCTGAAATAATCATCATAACGGTCCGAAAAGGGAGAACTGGTAGGAAGACCGGTTCCGTATATTGCAGTGAGATGAACTTTGAAAGAAGGATTATTAGGAAGGTAATCCTGGAAAAATAATCCAAAATTGACCACTTGATCGGTGGGACGGGGGTAATATCCCGGTTCGATCCTTATGTTTTCTTTGTTATAGTAAAAATCATTCAGGATATCCTCCTTTGTCTGCATAAAGGAAAGACTAAACCATGATTCAACTCCCGGAACAAATTCCCCGTTTATTTTCATATCCATTCCAACAGCGTATCCTTTTGCCATATTCTTCCCTGAATAATTAATCCTGACATTATCTATTTTATAAGGTATTAATTGATTTAGCTTCTTATAATAAACTTCTGTAATAAACGTAAAAGGTCTTTCCCAGGCCAGAAAATTATATTTACTCCCCAGCGTAAAATGAGTTGATTCCTGGGCTTTAATCTGGTCATTAATGTTCCCTTGCGGGTCTTTCAATTCTTTATAGAAAGGAGGCTGATAATAAAGACCATACCCGACATGAAAAGTTACCGGCTTTTTCCAGCTGGGATACAGGGTAAGTAAAAACCGGGGACTGAAAATAAACTGCCGGTTAAAATCCCAATACTGGGTACGAATACCTCCTGTTATCTCAAAATTCGTATTACTAATCATAAATTTGTATGAATCCTGAATATAGGAGGTAATGCGGGTAGAGTAAAGATTAATCTTTTTTCCCTGTATGTGCTCTGCCAGATTCACCTGGTTGCCGGAGTAGGGAATGGAGAATCCTGCTGAATCAATAAGTTTCCATTCGTTTAAGTCGTCATGAATTATTTCGTGCTGGATTTTGATTCCCCACTTCAAATGAAAATTCCCCTGGAAATAGTCTCCCTTTGCGGCTACTGCCAGAACATTGGCATTCAGATAATTCCTGGCGTGATTTAAAAACCTGCCAATTCCAATGTTCATAATGCTGTCGCCAAGATTTTCCGACCCAAGTTCTTTATCCAGTTCATTAAGAGAATACCTCCCCTGGATATCGTAGGTCTCTTCTTCACTGGTATTAAAAGCTGAAACGATTAATTTCAGGGATAAATTGCTATGAGGCTGATATCTGGCCGAAAAAGCTCCAAAATATGTTGTGAATTTGTCCAGCTCTTTTCCATCATACAGAATATATAGTTGTACCGCATCTTTAACAGTGCCAAAAGAGGTTTCGCGGCTTTCAGGCAGGAACTGATATTTGTTCATTGCAAAATTACCCAGAAATCCCAACTCCAGGTTTTTTGATATAGAGTACGTTAAATAAGTCTGGAGATCGGCAAAAACAGGTTTGTAATTCCCCTGGGTTTCAAGTGTGTTTAACAAATATTGGTTTGTTTTATATCGCAGGCCTGTTGTATGAGTGAAACGCCTGTTTTTGGATATTCCTTCGATAAAAGCAGATCCTCCGAGCAGATTCAAAAAAACCGTCCCGCTGAATTTATCAGGACGACGATATTTTATATCCAAAACAGAAGACATTTTATCTCCATAACTTGCATCGAATCCGCCGGCAGAAAAACGGATTGAAGAAACCATATCGGGATTCACGAAACTCAATCCTTCCTGTTGTCCTGAACGGATTAAAAAAGGACGGTATACTTCAATATCGTTTACATAAATCAGATTCTCATCAAAATTTCCACCTCTGACAGAATATGAAGAGCTTAACTCATTACCGGAAGCAACTCCCGGAAAAGTTTTAAGTAAAGATTCAATATTTCCCGAAACATTTGGCAGGGCTTTGAAATCTTTCATATTCAAAGGAACAAAAACAGCACTACGGTCGCTTTTTTCAATGATTTCAACTTCCTGAAGTTCATCAACAAAAGTTTCAAGTGCTACATTTAACTCTTTCTTTTCACCTGGTTGCATTCTCAACGACATTTTTTTACTTACATATCCTACACATGAAAATGTAAGAGTAAGATTCATATTTGCCGGAAGTTGTAGCTCAAAAAGTCCATTATCGTTTGTAATTGTTCCATAATTCGGTATGGATACGGAAATATTAACTGCTTTAACAGGTATATTCTGAACATCGGAAACACGCCCAAAGACTGTTGAATTAACCTGTGCCATAA
>DAOVQI010000151.1 GCA_030628785.1 Bacteroidota bacterium | reverse complement strand
GTCTCATTTTTTTATTTTTTAGACATACCTTTCCTGTTAAATATTCCATTGTTATTTCCTGGCTATTTTTATACTTTTTATCATTGAATCCAGCTTTTCTATTACTGCCCTATAGCCCTTGATGAGAACATCTTTTTCTTCATCGCTAATATATATAATGTCCTTGATAATAATGATTGATTATTAAGTTCATAACTATTTCCTCTTGATATCCTTAGCCTTAGCCTCAGCCATAGCCTTCAGAATACAAACTTTTTCCTCTGTAGTTCATATTAATAAAGCCTTCCTTTCGTAATTAATTTCTTCTCCACTAACTTATCATGAATGCTAAGACAATTTTCATAATCATAATCTGCTTCTATGTGGTATGCAAACCGTATCGGTCCCCCTTGATTCTCTTCGAGGGATTTATCCAGCCATTCATGGAGCTTTTCTTTTGATGACCCTTTTAACAACAATTCAACAGGTGGGGAAAGATTAATCTCAAACTGTCTTCCAAGCATCGATCGTATCATTTTCACAGAAGTATCTGAACCAACATCAATGATCGTAAGTTTTTCAATTTTCGAAATAGCATCGAGTAAATGATCTGACTTTCCGCATGAATGCAGCCTGACATCTCCTAATTCCTTGCCAAGTTGACTAATATAGGGCGTTATAAATTCAAGATACTGGTCATTGGAGATCATAATACCGGAACATTCTCCGGCATGCACTGAATTAACAGGAAGGTTACTTATTTGTGAGAAGTGTCTTATTAAAGCGATATATATATCCGTTATCCATTGGTGGATTTGGTGTAGCAGATTGGGATCAAGAATAGTAAGCATCATAACTTTTTCGCCTATAAGTTTCAGGGAAGTGGTGATTATTCCATGAATTGTAGCTCTGCCGGAAGTATCCCAAAAAAAAGGAGGGATCACCACTAAATCAGTATAGTCATTTTTTATAGTTTTTAACTGATGGTCAAGGGTTTTTATTAAAGGATGATTCATTATGTCCTCAATGTCCGGCAAATCCTGAGGAGTACTTATGTTTCTTAACGTGACGGTTTCAACATCAGGATCTTTATCAGGATAATAAACAATTTTTGAGCCCAAAATAACTGCCAGTATCAGATTTGGTTGAATAGCTCCAACAAGGATTTGATTTTTGTCTACATATGGTGCCTGAACCAGGTTGGCTTCCATGTAATATATCTGGTAATCAGGAAACCTTTTTTTTATGAACTCATGCATTATTTTGTCCTGGTTCTGACTGCAAAAAGGATCCATATAGTATTCTTCATCAAAAGAAAACCCTCCGTTTTTATGGAGCCATCCTTTTGATACTGTTGCCTGAATAGAAACCATAGTATTGACTATTGAATAATAACAATTGAATATTTTGCTAAAAATGTTTTGAGTTCCGAGTTACATGTTTCTGGTTCCGGGTTATAGGTAATCATTCATTATGCAAATTACGCTCCACTCCAAGCGCTCTGCGCTCCGCTCTTCGCGCCTTTTGTTCTTTTCAGCCGAATACAATTCGGCTCTACATCCTTCCCCATGCCCCGTGCCCCATGCCCCATGCCTTTTCATCCTTCATCGTTCGTCTTTCTCCATGCTTTCCACATCTATCCACCCCTACATCCGTCGGACCGACTCAAACGGTCGTACGGATTTCCACCCTTTCTGCCTTTTACTTATAACGTATAATATATAACACACTAACACACTAACACATAAACACCTTAACACACCCAGTCACCCAATCCTCAATCCTCCTTCCCACTATTCAAAGATCCCTTAGAGTCACGGTTTTTACCCAATTCTTTAAACAGCCGTAAAATATCCCTGGCACCAAAGGGAATGATAAAAAGAACAGAAATAATATAACTTCCAAATCCAATCAAACAAATGTATTTCCAGAATGTTATCCAATTATCCATGATAAAATATTTTATCCTGTTTTTTCTTGTTTATCGGGGAAAGCAAGAGAAAAAATGACAAGTAAAATAAAACAGATGGCAAAATTCCCCAGACCTAAAATTCCCATAGATATTTTATCGACCACAGGCGGGATAATTCCTATCAAAGAAACTATACCTCCTAAAAGGGCAACAAAAGCACCAGTCCTTGATGCTTTCTTCCAGTATACACCTCCAATTAATGCGGCAGTTGCCCCGGTCAGGTAAATATTTCCGGTAATAGCCATATAAGTCCATACACTTTCGGGCAGTTCATACCAAAGGCCCCAGATAAGCAGGAAAAGGCCGATAAGAACAATAGTAATCCTCGCGTATAGGATTTCCTGTTTATCAGAAATTGTCCCTTTTTTAAAAGGAGATATAATATCCCTTGATATGACAGATGCCCAGGCAATAAAATAGGAGTCATGGGTTGACATAAATGCTGCCAGCAATCCTGCAACCAGGATACCAATAAACCCCGCAGGAATGATCTTTCCAAGCAGCAGGGGCATCGCTTGTGGTGCTTTTGAAGCATCAGCAATTCCATCAGGAAAGAAATATCCGGAAAAAGTCGGATGTTGAGAAAACCAGGCAAATGCTGCAAAGGCAAATATTGCCGGGATGGCCAGGCGAATAAATTGTCCCGGTGAACCTAACAGAAATGTACGCTGAGCAGTTTTTGGACTTTTTGCAGTTAATGCCCTCGAAGCCACCGGTCCCCATGCTATACCTGTGGCAAAGAAAACAACGAACATCCAGATATTATAGGACCAGCCATAACTGTCAGGGTGGAATGGATTAAAGACAGGTTCTCCCATTTTATCGGAAAATACAGAAACAATATTATCCCAATTAAGATTTTCAAAGGTGAGAGAGAAATACAGACCAACCAGCAATCCAATACTTAAAACGGTGAATTGTATGTAATCGCAAACAATAACGGCAACCATTCCTCCCATTACCGTATATATTACAACAAGTATAATCAGGATTGTCATAACAAGATTGACAATAAAGGTTGCATCTCCACCTGCTGCAAGACCGGTGGAATAGGTCATAAAAGTGGCGCCCATTTTCGGAAACAGTCCCATATTAAGTATACCTGCAAGCGCCAGGATAATGGCTGAGGTAACTCTTGTTTTTTTATCAAATCGTTTTTCGAAAAATTCAGGAATGGTTGTGAGCTTCAGTGATCTCAGCTTTGAAACAACAAATCCGGTTTGACCAATGGTAAATGCTGCAACTAATGCTACCATGGGAATGATCAGGTATGAGAATCCCCGGTTAAATCCTTCTATCGAGGCATACATTATGGTTACCAACCCCAGTTCGGTTCCGGTATAGCTTGCAGTATTCAATGCCAGTCCTGTAGCCCTGCCACTTACCATATAATCAGCAGTACTTCGGATGTACCTGTTCAACAAAACCCCGACAGTAACAATAAACAGGATATAAACAGATACAATTATCCAGTCGATGTTACTAAAATTGGTGAGAAATGAGGATGGATCCAATTTCACAGGTAATTTTAAAGATTATACGGCAAAATAAGGTTTTCGTGTTTCCCATTTCCCCCTGGTGAAGTCAGGGAATTCCACCGGTTTGTTTTTTTCAATTGAAATACCCGAAAGAGCCACAACAGCACTCATTGTAACCGAATCATACACATCAATGGGAGTTTGAGTTCCATTCCTGACCGCTTCAACAAATAAAGTCAGTTCGAGGCCATCCACGCCTCCATGCCCACCTTCCGTATTAACCCCTTCTTTCCACCATTTATGGAGGTGTTTTTCTTCATAGGGTTTAAAAGGCTCCCACTGGTGATATTGTGGGCTGGTTCCAGTTAAATAAATTGCATTCCGTTGTTCATTGTATATACCCAGCGTGCCCTGGATTGTCCAACGGTTGTCGTAGGGCCGGGGCAATTGCATATCATAGTTGACAATGATTGTTTTGCCTTTTTTTGTTTTAAGGGTGGAAGTGACTATATCCCCTTGTTTATATTTTAAATTAGCATTCGGATGATCTTCCCCAAATTTTCGCTTAAAATAGGCATTAATTCCCCTGGATGCAGTAGCTGCTGAATAAATTTCGGTAATTGTATCTCCGCAATTGACATCCATCCAGCTCAAAACAGGTCCCAGGGCATGTGTGGGATATTGGTCGCGGTTATAATTCAGAAGGTATTTTGCACCCCATCGTTGATGGCCATCCTCGCTGTCGAAGAACCAATGATCGATGCAATCATGAGAATGGGCACAATGGCAATGAACAATCTCCCCGAACAACCCCTGCCTTATCATGTTCAGAATGGCAAGATTATCCCTTCTAAAGCTCCAGTTTTCCAACATCATACATGGAACACCGGTTTCTTCTGAGGTATTCACAAGGTTCCAGCATTCATCCAGTGAAAGGGCTATGGGTACCTCCACTCCGGGATAAATTCCTCGTTTCATGGCATAAAGAGCCATTGGAGCATGCCATTCCCAGTAGGTGGCGATAATTACCGCATCCAGATCGTCCCTGTCCATTAGCTGTTGAAAGCTATATTCATCTTTAAAGTATCTATCCGGTTCTTTTTTTCCGGCATCAATACAGATTTTACAGGCATTGTCTAGTTTTTCCTTATTGATATCGCAGAGAGCCGGAATTTCAACTCCTTCCATAGCCAGTAAATTTTTCATCAGCCCTGTACCTCTGTTACCTGTACCAACAACCGCCACTTTAACGGTCTTTTTTCCGACATTCGGGTTAAGAGCAAACGAGGTTCCGCTTAAGGTTAATCCAAGGGATGTGACTGCCGTGGTTTTGACAAAATCACGCCGGGAAAATAATTCTTTTCTCATTTAAATATGGTTTTGAATATTGTTTTATAAATATAATAATCTTTTTCAAGGGGGTGTATCAAAACTGTTGAATCTCATAATTATTGTTGAGCATTTAAAAAACTATCGCACTTAGCATACTTGATATTTATAATGTATTAATAATGAATAATTTTCTGGAAATATGTATATTAACACAATATTAGGTAGTGTTTACGGAAATGACATCATTTTATAAATGAGTTAGGCACAATACGCCAACCGTATTTTACCTGAACATTTTGTAAATTAGTGCAAACCAACAACGGGCAGGTTCCAGCACTCCGTATACCAGCCGACCGTTAGGTAAAATTCAGGAATAAATTAAAAACAAAAATGGATAACCCGGGAAAATATGGGAAAGCACCATTTAATGTTGTTGTTATTCATGGGGGACCAGGTGCTCCGGGTGAAGTAGCTCCTGTCGCAAGAAAATTATCAGAGAACTTTGGAATTATTGAACCTTTTCAAACTAAAAGATCCATTCAAGGACAACTTCAGGAATTACATTCTATTATTATTAGCTCCTGTAAGGTTCCTGTTAAATTGATTGGTTATTCATGGGGAGCATGGTTAGCTTTTATCTTTGCTTCCCGTTTTCCGGACTTGGTGGAAAAAGTGATTCTTGTAGGAGCGGGAGCATTTGATGAAAGATATCACACTGACCTTCTTAAAATCAGATTGAATCGCCTTTCAGTTAACGAAAAGTCAGAAGCTCAAAACCTTTTGGAATTATTGAATAAACCCGGTTATGCGGATATAAATGCAACATTCAAACGTTTTGGAAAATTAATGTCTAAAGCAGATTCCTTTGACAGTTTACCAGCTGAGAATGAAATTATTGAATTTCAACCTGATATTTTTCAGTCTGTCTGGAAAGAGGCTGAAGAATTGAGAAAAAGCGGAGAATTATTAAAATCAGGGCATGAAATACAGTGTCCGGTTGTTGCTATTCATGGAGATTATGACCCGCACCCGGTAAAAGGAGTTGAGGAACCTCTATCCCGGATGCTACGAGATTTCAGGTTGATTAAATTGGATAAATGTGGGCATTGTCCATGGAACGAACGAAATGCAAAAGACAAATTCTATAGTATTCTTGAAAAAGAGTTAATTTAGAAAGATTGAAAAATACACAGTATGAAAACAATTTTAATTATAATTTTTATATTTCTAAAAACAGTCCAATCCTTTGGACAAAAAATGAATTTTGAATATCACATAATTGGTGAATTTGGTGATAGAATGGGACAAACCAGTTTAGTTGATGTTGATAATGACAATGACTTAGATTGGGTGTTTGGTCGTTTTGGCGAAATGTATTGGTATGAATATATTTCACCAACTGATTGGAAATTACATGAGATTGGTAAAGGTGCGAAAACTGATGTGGGAGGCTGTTCAATTGATGTGAACAATGATGGCTGGATAGATTTCATAGTTGGTGACTCATGGTATGAAAACACCGGAAACCCCAAAAAAGAAAGTTTTATTTTGCATAAAAAAAATATGATTAGTAGTCATGATAATGTAGTGGTTGATATTGATGGGGACGGGATAAAAGATATTGTTTCATTATCAAATCATCCGGATCATCCAGTTCTGGCCTGGTACAAAATACCAAAAGACTATAAAGCAAATTGGGATTACTCAAAAATTGGGATTGGTATTCATGGGGGTATAGCGCCTTTTGGTTATGGCGACCTTGATAATGACGGTGATATTGATATTATTAGGGGGAATGTATGGTTTGAAAACATTGATGGTAATGGAGGAAAATGGAAAATTCATGAATCGTTAATACCACCAGGAGGCAACCGGCCCGATAAATTTGGATTAGCTTTAAGAACATAGTGCATTGACTTAGATAACGATAATGATTTAGACATTATTGAAGCGGAAGCTGATACTAAAAACGGTAGAGTTTTCTGGTTTGAGAACAAAAATGATGCAGAAACCTTTATATTTCATCCCATATCTGCTGATATGACTGATCAGGACTTCCACTCCCTTGCATTGGCAGATTTTGACGGTGATGGTGATATTGATG
This sequence comes from Bacteroidota bacterium, assembly GCA_030628785.1. Lineage (GTDB taxonomy): Bacteria > Bacteroidota > Bacteroidia > Bacteroidales > VadinHA17 > CAZEWS01. Next base: position 785 of record DAOVQI010000151.1, on the reverse strand, counting down.
TTTTATCCGGAGGTGGTCCCTTATCACAGGAAACTCATAAACTTTTTATCTGGGAAAATGTTTCCGCGGATGGCTCTAAGTGGAAAGAACATATAATCCTTAAGGGTAAAAGGATACATGAAGCTGTGGCAGCAGATGTTGATAAGGATGGTGATATTGACATTTGTACAAAGCCCTGGCATGGTGGACTACATATTTATCTTGAAAACAAATTGATAAAATAGAAACAAAAGCTTGTAAAGCTTGTTCAATTCGTAATCAATGCACACAAAATAAAACAGGAAGGCTAATAGAAAGAAGCGAATACCAGGAAGTAATTGAAGAAATTAAGGCCAATATTACCTTGTTTTGGTAAGTTTAAGCATCAATTACCAATATTGAATATTTGTTTTGTAAAATTAATGTTAAACCAAAATGCCCTTAGATACGCTTATATTGAATAATATTGTAAGTATTAAAACATTTTAGGGGTTTGTGCGCAGACTCCCGTTGTGTGCCAGTATAAAAAATGGATACAAAAAACAAAATAGAATTGACATCTTCACAAATAAAAGAAGTAGCAGAAAATATTGATTGCGGGCTAAGATGCTTTTATCATTATAAAACTAAAAAGCTGGTTTATTTAGTTGACAGAGATGGTCCATATTATGACCCAATTGAAGAGATTGAAGATGAATGGGAAAAGATCGGTAATAATTGGATGGAGTATCAAATTCAAAATCAGAACTCCTTGTTAGACTTGGAAGATAATTAATACTGGCACACAACAAATAAATAAGAAAAGC
>DAOVQI010000339.1 GCA_030628785.1 Bacteroidota bacterium | reverse complement strand
GGATTGGTCATCAGCCCCTGAAGAAAGTGTTTCCTCAAAAGGATACAGATCAACAATGACCAGGTCGATCACAGGGATCTTGTATTCATCAAGCTGCAGTAAATCTGTTTCCTGTTCCCTCCTTGCGAGAATTCCACCAAATACTTTCGGATGCAGTGTTTTAACCCTTCCTCCTAAAATGGATGGATAAGAAGTTATATACTCAACGGATGTAACTTTCACTCCAAGATTTTTAATAAATTCCCTTGTGCCACCTGTTGAATAAATTTTTACGCCAAGTTTATCAAGACTTGTAACAATTTTGTCTAAATTTTCTTTAAAATAAACAGAGATCAGAGCAGAAGTTATTTTTCTTATGTCGCTCATTTATAATTGTTTGCTAAAATCCTGATAAAATTATGAAAAAACCTTACAAAATTAGGCAAAATATATGTAAAAGAAGCAGAATCAAGGGTATATTAAAGTTAATAAATACTTGTAATTGTCCTTTCCTCTTTTTGGAATTTTCTGTGAAATAATGATATTCAGGATAAACTCTAATTCAAAATTCCATTGTATATTTGTCTTTTCATTTACTATTTACCTTCACCAATGATACTTTATATTAAACTTCTAAAAGAGAGTTTCCTGTTTGCTTACAATTCCGTAATTGTTAATAAGCTCAGGACTTCCCTGACATTGTTGGGCATTACTATTGGAATTTTTGCAATCATTTCCGTTTTTACCGTTCTGGACTGGATGGAAAAGGCGGTAAGGGACAGTCTGGCACAATTGGGAGATAAGGTGATTTATGTAACAAAATGGCCCTGGTCGTTCGATCGCAATCTTGCATGGTGGGATATCATTAAATGGCCCGTTCCAACGATTAAAGAATACGACGAGATAAAGAAAAGATCACAAAAAGCCGAAGCTTTAGCTTTTTTTATCCAGACACCGGTTACCGTTAAATATAAGAACAATTCTGCTGAAAATATTATTCTTTTTTCAGCAACACATGACTTCGAAAAAGTCAGGTCGTTTGAAATTGTAAGCGGCAGGTATTTTTCGCAATTTGAGTCTCAAAGCGGTAAAAACCGCGCCATCATCGGTGCTGAACTGGCAGAAAAGCTATTTGAAAACCGGGATCCGGTCGGCAAAGATATTACTATACGCGGGAGAAAACTCAGGGTTACCGGTCTCTTTAAAAAAGAAGGAGCCGGTGGTATCAGCGATGAGGGATTGGATCGTGTTGTAATGGTTCCGATAAATTTTACCCGGAATATTGTCAATATCCGGAGTGAATCGTTGAACCCAATGATTATGGTCATCGCTAAAGAAAAAGTAACTATTGGTGCGTTAAAAGATGAGTTAACAGGAATTCTCCGTGCTACCCGAAAAATTAAGCCCAACGATAAGGATAATTTTGCACTTAACCAGGCAAGCTTTATTACACAGGGTTTTGATGCTGTTTTTGCGGGTATAAATCTTGGAGGATGGATCATTGGCGGTTTCTCAATTCTTGTAGGAGGGTTCGGAATTGCGAATATCATGTTTGTTTCCGTAAAAGAAAGAACCAATATTATAGGAATACAAAAATCATTGGGAGCAAAGAATAATTTTATACTCCAGCAGTTTCTTTATGAAGCCGTTATGCTTTCTATTGTCGGAGGTATCTTCGGTTTGATCATGGTATATGGCGGAACGATCTTTGTAAACGCCAAATGGGACCTAAATATGTCACTAACTATGGGGAATATTATTTTAGCGTTAGGTATCTCCGGAACCATTGGAATTATTTCGGGTTATGCCCCCGCATATAGCGCTTCAAGATTAGATCCGGTTGAGGCGATAGGGACGACGTTTTAGAATCGCTTCATGGACCGGAACCGATTTGGCTGCAGGATCATTGCGCCCAAAGGAGCGGTTCAATAGTAATCAGCTTTGGAAGTTTCGGCGCTTAAATGACCAGTGAATGATCAATAGTCTTCAGTCAGCAGGTCAAAATTTGAATCAACCACCTCCCCCTCCCTTCGGTCGGGTACTCCTCCTTTCTAAGGAGGAGAATTTGGTGTTATTATATTAAGCACTCCCAACCAATATCAAAGGTATCCCTTTAGGAAAAGACAAAAGTCAAACAACCTAATAACTACCTAATTACGCGATCCGCCAGCTGGCGGAGAGTAAATGACGGCGAAGCCGAATGACGCGAGCGAACGTTTGAGCGAACTTGAGAGCGAAAACCTCATGAGCGGGATTGTGCGCCTGCTTGTGGGTAGCGAATAACATAGCGAGCTAATGACAGCGAAGCAGATTAAAACACGCCATAAAGGATCCTTCCAATCATCAGGTAGATAAACAAACCCATGATATCGTTCAGTGTGGTAATGAATGGACCCGTCGCCAGGGCCGGATCAACCTTTATTCTATTAAGCAAAAGCGGTATGAATGTTCCGAAGAAAGACGCAAAAATGATAACCGAAAATAAGGCTATACTGACTGTCAGGGTTAATGCAAATGAATCGGTAGCGAGGACATTATAAAGAAAAATCAATCCTGAAAGGGTTATACCATTTATGCCGGCAACGGTAAGTTCTTTCATCAGCTTTGTAAACGTGCTTTCAATCCCAAGTGTATTATTGGCCAATCCCTGTACGATAATAGCAGAGGATTGAACACCCACATTGCCACCCATAGCAGCTATCAATGGTATAAAGAAGGCCATTTCCGGATACATACCCAGATCGATTTCGTATAAACCTATAACCTTTGCCACAAGGACTCCACCCAATAAGCCGATCAATAACCAGGGAATACGGGCCCTGGTTAATAACCATACATTGTCGGTCGACTCCACGTCTTCAGAAATACCAGAGGCCATTTGATAGTCCTTTTCTGCTTCCTCTTTTATTACATCCACAACGTCATCAATGGTAATTCGCCCCATAAGCCTTCCTATGGAGTCAATAACCGGTAGAGCAACCAAATCATACTTTTTCATAATAATAGCAACCTCCTCGGAGGGAGTATCCGTCTTTACTGAGATCACATCGGTATTTGAAATATCCTTTATTTTGCTCCGGTTCTGACTTAATAACATCTTTTTCAGCGATACGGTGCCTTTCAGAATGTCGTTATCATCAACCACATAAACATAGTATACCTCGTCGACATCGGCTGCCTGTTTACTCATTTCCTTCAAACAGGTAAGGATGGTCCAGTTCTCATTCACCTTAATCAATTCTTTGGCCATCAAACCACCTGCCGTGTCTTCATCATAGGCAAGCAGTTCAACAATTTCACCAGCCTGGTCGACATCATCAATGTGAAGAAGAACTTCTTCTTTCTTTTCTTCCGATAAATCGGCAATAACATCTGCCGCATCGTCCGAATCCATCTTTTCGATAAACTGCCGGGCAATTACATCACTGGGAAGAATCTTCAGAAACTTCTCGCGGTCATCCTCATCAAGCTCTGCCAGAACATCAGCAGCCGTTTCACCATCAAGGAGCAAAAACAGGAATTTGGCTTCTTCAATACTTATCTCATCATAAATTTCAGCAATATCAGCAGCATGCAGATCTCCGATCAGTTGGATGACTTTTTTTTCTTCACCCGCCTGGATCAAATCCTTTAATTCCTCAATGTATCTCTTTGTTAACTCGAATTGAACAGCCATAAAGTAAAGTATCAGAATTTAAAAATTATTTATTGATATATAATAAATTATGTAATCTACATAAGCATTTGCGTATCAAAGGCTAAGGCTGAGGCTGAGGCTGAGGCTAAGGTTTTTTCGTTATTTGGTAAAACTTTTAATTGTATTT
>DAOVQI010000194.1 GCA_030628785.1 Bacteroidota bacterium | reverse complement strand
TTAACAGTTTTTATTTATACATGTGTTTTATTTATCCTGAATTGTACAGGATTAACCGGTCAAAGCTGGATTAGAATTAATCAATTGGGTTATCTGCCCAATTCAGTTAAAGTAGCGGTATTTGTAAGCAAATCCGATCAGGCACTTGACCGGTTTGAAATAAGGGAGGCCCCAACTGATCAAGTCGTTTGGCAATCTGAAATGATTAAACCGTATGGAGAGTATTCGTCCTTCAGAAATACATATCGGTTAGATTTTTCCCGGTTTGGGCATGAAGGATATTATTATATTTTAGCAGACGGTATTAAATCACCAAATTTTAAAATTGCTTGTAACGTTTATAATCATACAGCAGATTTCCTTTTGAAATACATGCGTCAACAAAGATGTGGTTTTAACCCGTTTTTCAAAGATTCCTGTCATACTCATGATGGGTTCATTATTTTTCATCCTGATCCTGAAAAAGACTCCACATATATCAATGTCGTTGGAGGTTGGCACGATGCATCTGATTACCTGCAATATGTCACTACTTCAGCAAACGCAACATTTCAAATGATGTTTGCCTATGAGCAGAATCCTGATGCATTTTCTGATTTATATGACAAGGATGGGACCCCGCCTGGTAATGGTATTCCTGATGTATTGGATGAAGCGAAATGGGGTTTAGACTGGCTGCTCAAAATGAACCCTGAAAAAAGAGTTATGTTTAATCAGATAGCAGATGACCGGGATCATATAGGTTTTAAGCTGCCCAATAAGGATACTGCCGGCTATGGTAGGGGACGGGAAAGACCTGTATATTTTTGTACCGGAAAGCCTCAGGGTTCATTAAAGTACAGGAACAGGACAACGGGTATTGCTTCAACCGCCGGAAAATATGCGTCAGCATTTGCCTTGGGATCCAGGTTGATGTTTAAATATTATCCTGAATTTTCAATTAATTTAAAGCAAAAGGCAATTGAGGCATATGAATTTGGTCTAAAGAATCCGGGTGTATGTCAAACTGCTCCTTGTAGATCACCTTATTTTTATGAAGAGGAGAATTGGGTGGACGATATGGAGTTAGCTGCTTATCAGTTGTATGCTATCACAAATGATGAAAGGTACCTGTTAAAGGCAAGGAATTTTGGGAATAAGGAGCCTGTAACTCCATGGATGGGTGCCGATACGGCAAAGCATTATCAATGGTATCCGTTTATTAATTTGGGGCATTATTATATTTCATTATCATCGGATGAAGAAATACGGAATAAATTTTCAAATTACCTAAAGCAAGGAATTGACCGGGTTTATCAGAAAGCAAAAAGAAATCCTTTCTTTATGGGGATCCCTTTTATTTGGTGTTCGAATAATCTGGTTGTAGCAATGGTAACCCAATGCCAATTGTATACCCAGGTAACATATGATTCTACCTATGCTGAATTGGAAGCCGCTTTACGGGATTGGCTTTTCGGATGTAATCCTTGGGGAACAAGTATGATTATTGGATTACCTCCGGATGGGGATTCTCCCCAGGATACCCATTCTGCTTTAACTTATTTGTTAAATGAACAACCTCTTGGTGGACTGGTTGATGGTCCGGTATACGGCTCAATTTATTCAAATTTGAAAGGAATTTATCTGGCAAACGAAGATGAATACAAAGACTTCCAGTCTGATCATGTAGTTTATCACGATGATTTTGCTGATTATTCTACCAACGAGCCAACAATGGATGGTACAGCGAGCTTAATTTACTATCTGTCAACGCTTCAGAAGAAAGGTATGCTTTACAGAAAATAATATAAATGTAGTTAATCAGTGTGTTGGGATGAAAAAGTTATGAGTTAAATGTTATATGTTAATTGCATGATGATGGGTACTGGGTGCTGGGCCTGCCCCGTGAAATGCGACGAAGGAGCATATTTCACTGGGGTACTGGATGCTGGGTTCCAGTTCTTAGTGTTTTCTTAGCATCAAATTCTCCTCCTTGGAAAGGAGGAGTACCCGACCGAAGGGAGGGGGAGGTGGTTGATCCTTCAGACACTATTTCAGGTTGTTGGTTTTAGTACTTTTGTCTTTTATCTTTTGTCTTTGTTATATGTTAAAAACTGGTTGGTATTAGTTCAATTTAAGATATCACGAAAAAAAAATATTCAGTCTGACCTTCAGGTGGTTGCTAACTCCAACCACACAACACGTTAATTAATAGTTTTTTTTATATGGATAAAAGAGAATTTATCCGTTCGTTAAGCCTGGGTACTCTGGGAATGATTTCCGGAGTAACTTTACTTAAATCATGTAAAAGTACTGACGGAAAACCTGTAACCACCCTATGGGTATGGATAAGTGGACGGGATGGATTTTCAAAGAATTGGGAGGATAAGTTTAGAGAACTTGCTGATCATGGAGTTTATGGTATTTTGTTACTGGAAGATCCTCCTTCTTATCAGTCTTGGTTTCAATTCCGGTACGATAGTGTTACCAACCTGGTGAATCAGCTCTCAGTAATAACTAAAGAGAGAGGAAAAAAACTAACCGCAGCTGTGTTCCCTTCTCCGTCTATTGCGAAGAAGCTAGTCCGTCAAGAGTGGACAAAGTGGAACCTGGATGCTGTCTTTCCAATGATGTACCATAATTATTATGAGGAAGATGTAAAATAGATTGAAAAGGTGACAAGGGAAGGAGTGGACGGAATAAAGGGTGATTTCCCTATCTTTAGCGGATTATTTATACCCGCTCTTTCGCCTGGGGAGTTGCCTGAAGCTGTTGATTATGCCCTGCGTGGCGGTGCTGATGGAGTAACATTGTTCAATGAAGGGAGAATGAAAAGAAAACACTGGAAAAGGATAACATAAATAATTCAGAGTTAATCATAACAAAACTGTTGCTCAATGAAATTATTAAAAAAGATTTTTCTAGTATCCCTGATTGCCTGCGTTAGTTTTTTTATTACCAGATGTTCCGGTGTAGATGATCGAACAGGAAGAAGTGATCCGGATACAGATTCGATCGAAATTTTAAAACCGGAAATTCCTTTCTCACCCAAACATTATGTGTGTTATAAGACCCCAGAACCAATAACAGTTGATGGGAAAATAACGGAAGAGAGTTGGGAAAAGGCTCCGTGGACCGATTATTTTGTTGATATTGAAGGTGAATTGAAGCCAAAACCAAGACTAAATACAAGAGCAAAAATGCTCTGGGATGATAAGTATTTATATATATCAGCAGAATTGGAGGAACCGGAGATATGGGCAACTTTACGGCAAAGAGACACTGTTATTTTTTATGATAACGATTTTGAAGTTTTTATTGACCCTGACGGAGATACACATAACTATTATGAGTTTGAGATGAATGCGTATGGGACAGAATGGGATCTGATGCTTGACAAGCCATACAGGGATGGAGGTCCGGCAATAAGTGGCTGGGATATAAACGGTATGAAAGTCGGTGTGGAAATCTACGGTACCATTAATGATCCTTCAGGTAAAGACGAAAAATGGACTCTTGAGATTGCCATGCCCTGGAATATTCTGAAGGAATGTGCCGGTGCAAATTATCCTCTCAAAGCCGGAGACCAGTGGAGGATCAATTTTTCAAGGGTTGAATGGACTACGGATATCGTGGACGGCAGGTATGTAAAAAGAAAAGATCCGGGGACCAACAAACCTTTACCTGAGAACAATTGGGTCTGGTCCCCACAGGGGGCAATCAACATGCATATGCCTGAGATGTGGGGATTCCTTCAATTCTCAGAAAAATACGTAGGGGAAGGTATAGATGAATTTATTTACAATAAGGATGAGGAAAAAAAATGGGCCCTGCGACAACTATATTATTTACAGAAAACTTACAAAAATAAGAATGGTTATTTTGCGAATAGCTTGCAGGAGCTTGGTGCAAATCAGAAAATATTAAATGAACTGCCGGGAACTCCGGGAATATGGGTGACTAAAAGTATGTTTGAAATTTCCATGCCGGGATTTACTGAAGGTACAACCTGGCATATCAACCATGAAGGACGCACCTGGAAAGAATAAAGCAAATGCAATACGACCATTTTAGTGAAGACGGAAAAGAGTTAATAATATGATGAATAGCATTGGTTTGAAACAACCTTTCATGTTGAAAGCAATTGGAATTTGTGCTACCTCCCTTGTTTTTCTATTTATCTCTTGTAAAAGACAACTGAGTCACTCTGATACACGACCTCCGAACATCCTTTTCATCATGTCTGATGATCATGCTGTGAACGCCATTAGTTGTTATGGCTCAAGGTTGTCGGATATTGTGCCTACACCTAATATCGACCGGATTGCCAGGGAAGGTATGCGACTGGAAAACTGCTTCTGTACAAATTCCATTTGTGTCCCGAGCAGGGCTACCATTCTTACGGGTAAATACAGCCATAAAAATGGAGTTTATACCTTAAGCGACGCCCTTGATCCTGATCAGCAAAATGTAGTTAAAATTTTAAAACAGGGTGGATACCAGACTTCTATGATTGGGAAATGGCATTTACATAAAGAACCCAGTGGGTTTGATTATTGGAATGTTCTCCCGGGGCAGGGGCGTTACTTTAATCCGGTTATGACGGATCATGATAGCATTATAAGAACCTACAATGGTTATTCAGCGGACGTGATTACAAACCTTACCATCGAATGGATAAATAACAGGGATAAGGAAAAACCTTTCTTTTTAATGTGTCACTTTAAGGCACCGCATGAACCCTGGGAATACCCTGACCGGTTGAAAGATTATCTAACTGATGTTGAGATCCCCGAACCGGAAAGCCTTTGGGAAGATAAATCGCATCGTTCTGCCGGGTCCAGGGAATACGGTTTTACCATCGAAACCATGGCAAAACGTCAGGTGCGGGAAAACTATCACTCCGAAGGTGCCCAGGACTTTGAAGGCCTGAAGACAAAAGAAGTGAGAAAAAAAACCTATGAGATATTCCTGAAAAGATACCTGCGAACGATAACAGCTGTCGACCAAAATGTTGGGCGGTTATTGAATTACCTGGATGAAAATAATCTGATGGATAATACTGTGATCATTTATACCTCCGACCAGGGATATTTTCTTGGTGAGCACAATTATATCGATAAACGCTGGATGTATGAAGAATCGTTGCGTATCCCTTTTCTGGTACGATATCCACCCGATATCAAAGCGGGAAGAGTAAATGACAATATTGTGATCAATACTGATTTTGCACCAACATTTCTTGATTATGCAGGTCTTAATATCCCAGATGACATGCAGGGCAGAAGCTTTCGTGTGATTTTAAAAGGGGAAACGCCGGCAGATTGGCGAAATTCTATGTATTACCGATACTGGATGCATACGACCCGTCCGGCACATTATGGCATCAGGACAAAAAAGTATAAGCTTATTTTCTTTTATGGATTACCTCTGGACATGACTGGAGCTTCAAAAGAACCAACAAAAATTGGATGGGAACTCTATGACCTTGAAAAAGATCCGAAAGAACTTAAGAATGTCTACAACGATCAGGAATACAATGAAGTAATCATTGAATTGAAAAAGGAATTATTGAAAAAGAAGCAGGAATTGGGGGATACGGATGAAAAATATCTTGAACTATTGAATATTCAGCAGGAATATTTTTAAACACATTTAGAGACCCTTAGGGTTTTTTAAAACCCTAAGGGTCTTTTCATAAGGGTCTTTTCAATAAAACAATATCGTCAATAAATTATTAACAATCAAAAACTTTTAGTTATGAAACAAAAAAACATTACCGGAATTTTATTGCTTTTAGTCCTTGTTATTTTTACTACTTCACTCACTTTTGCTCCCGGAGAAAAAAAGTTCAGCCCGGCAGGAACCTGGGAGTTTAAGGCACCCGAAGCTCCTGAAGGATATACCACTGGTAATCTTGTAATTTCAAAAAAGAAATCCGGATATGCTGTTACCATGGAGTTCAATGAATATATGAAGTATAACGCTGTTGACGTAGTTTATAAAGCTAAGAAGATCGAATTTACGGTATATGTCGAAGGGGAAACGGTAAATATTTCCGGCACATTTAAGAAAGATAGTTTTACAGGGGATGCGAGTTATTCAGGAGGAGTTCTCGATTTAACTGCACAACGAAAGGGGAAAAAATAGGGAGCTAATCAGTTTGTTGAGATGTTGTGGAGAGCTTGGACCGAAATGTAGAGCCGAATTATATTTGGCTGGAAATAAGCCTTTTAGTGTTTGAGCTTGGAATAACCTGCCAGAGTCCGTATGAAGACCCTTAGTGTCTTAATTCTAATATTCCTGTATTTTTTGGCAGAAAATCACAAAATACTCACGGAGTGATGCCTATGGCAAAATCACAAAAATCAAATAAATACCAATATTGAGTCCACTCCGAAAAGTAAGAAATTAAAAAATGCCACAAAAACACCAAAGCACAAAATTTCACAAAATAAAGAATACCAGCCAATAACTTTGGTGGGATTTTGTGTTTTAGTGCTTTAGTGGCGAAAAAGCGACTTTTTGGAGTAGGCTCAATATTTAATCTC
>DAOVQI010000411.1 GCA_030628785.1 Bacteroidota bacterium | reverse complement strand
CCAATTTTAAAGCGCTTTCATCAGAATATGATATCCTGCACCTGGCTATGCATACACTCATTGACGATGAAAATCCATTGTATTCCAAACTCGCCTTCACTTATATACCCGGAGATACTCTGGAAGACGGATTTTTAAACGCTATTGAGATTTATAACCTTTCGTTAAAAGCCCGGCTTACGGTATTAAGTTCCTGTAGCAGTGGTTTTGGGAAATTTCAAAAAGGAGAAGGAATAATGAGTCTTGCCCGTAGCTTTATGTATGCCGGCTGTCCAGGTGTTGTTATGACACTGTGGGAGGTTGAAGACCAATCAGGAGCTGAAATAATGAGTAAATTCTACTATTATCTGAAAAAAGGATATTCAAAAGACAAAGCGCTTAGAAAGGCAAAGCTGAAGTTTCTCAAAAAGACAGGTATGCTTAAATCTCATCCGTATTTTTGGTCTCCGTATATTAGCATAGGAGACCAATCCCGGATTTATTTTGGTCGTCCGCTAAAATGGATATTCTTAGGATCATTCATCTTGTTATTTACAATTGTTTCAGTAAGAATCAGGAAACGAAAATTACTCTGAAATCCCGAAATTTCTGAACCGTGGATCCTTTTTAAGGCTTTCAATTAATTTCTCCTTACATCTGTTTTTTTTCTGTCTGGTATTAGCTGTGCTGCTCATTCCCAAAATCTCAGTGATCTCATCAATTGGGACTCCGGCATAAAACAAGGTTAAAATTTGACGACAATTTTCTTTGAGATGCATTAAATGTTCCTGAATGAACTTTTTCTTTTCGAGATCACCATCCTCTAATAAAAATTTTACTTCCGGGTCAACTATGTTTTTAATTTCCAAGTTATTGTTTCTTATATTTTTCCTTATCTCCAGTTCCTTGAGCCATAATATCCGGCAAACGGAGTAAATATAGGTTTTTAAACTGCAATCCAGGGAAAGTTGCCCTTCTTCCACCTTACGATAAATCATAACAATGGTTTCCTGAAATATATCTTCTGCATCCTGTTTATTTCCACTGTTATTCAGAATATATTTTTTAATGAAAGGATAATATTCCTTGTATACAAATGTTAGAATATCATTATTCTTGTCTCGGATTCCATCCAGAATTTCCTCAGCGGTTAAATGTTTCACTTGGAAAAATATTATCCCTTACTGGTAAAATTCCCCTAAGATAATTGATTTGTGATATTATTTTATCATTTTTATTTTATGTAAAACTCTATCATTCGTTTAATCGCTCTTTGACAAACCGGACAAAATCCTTGAGCTATATTGCTCTTCATCCTGCAATTATAATAAGGCCGGTAAACACCTTTTGCAACATAACCTCCCCCTTCAAATACCCCTACATCATCAAAATATACTGAATCGGGAGGCGTGGGAACAGGTACGCTTTTTTCGATCATATCTTTCCATTTACTATCAAAATCTTTTAAAGTGGTTAGGTTTGGTTCCCAAGGTTCCCGGTCAAGAGGATAAAAATCTTCATACGCAACACTTCCAAAATAATACTCATCAGCAAGGCCCGCAAATCCATGTCCGAATTCATGTGTTAAAACTTCCGGAGTTAATTCATGATCGGAGGTACACGCAGTATAATGATTAAAAACACCACCTCCGCCATACCTGGGACTGTTGATTAATACGTATATCTGATCATAAGGTACATTAGCTGCAATATTTCTTATCGATTTAACATCATAAGTTGTCAAATACCGGGGAGTATCAAAAGTAAAATAGCTTGAATTACCGATGGTGTTATTATAAATTCCCTCTCCGGGGACATCAGGGCCCGAATCTTCAGAAACAGATTCAACTGCCCAGATATTAAACTTATTTTTGTATAAATCGAAAGGTGTAGTACTGAATAAATATTCAGAAACCCTTTTAACATCTTCCCTGAACTTATCCATTTCGTCTTTTTTATAACCCTCGGCAATAAAGGCAATATCCACATTCACGGAAGGGTCTCCTGAATCAACTATCTTAGTAACATTACAATATTTAGGATTTTCACGAACGATAAAATAGTCCTCCGGATCAATCTCCAGATTAAAAACCGAATCGAAGACACCCTCCTTATTGCGTTTGTACAACTCAAAAGAAACCGGATGCTTTGGAAAAGGGACAGTTGTTGTCTGGTAAAAAGCCCGCCTTAAGTTCTTTGCTTCAGCAGTTGTTTGCCATTCCTGGAACAAGGTGCTGAACCCCCTGGAGTAGATCAGTTTCCCGTTCTCAATGTCCTTAACCCTGACTTCAAATTCCCCGTATCCGAATGTATCAATAAGGTTTTTCCTGGAACCTCCCCAAAAAGGCTCCTGCTTCATCTGTCTCAGATAAACTCCCGTATGTGTTGCATCACCTGCAAGGATATAATCAACACGCAAGGTTTTGGGTATAAAATAATCATCAAAATCAACCTGTGCATGAAGGGTTCCGGTAAATAAACAGAAACCGATGATTGTAGCAATATACTTCATAATATTTATTTTAAGTGATGAAAAAAATATCAATAGCCCCGTCCTTTAGGGCGGGGAACAAAATTTAGCCTATTTATCTCCCCTCAAAATTTAGGGAATTTTATTTTCAAATTTATTAAATTCCCCAAATTTTGAGGGAGGGGAGTTGGTTTCTTTTCAAACCCCGCCT
>DAOVQI010000096.1 GCA_030628785.1 Bacteroidota bacterium | reverse complement strand
TCTTAGCTGGTATTGAGTTTTATTTATAATAATTATTTCATAGGGCAGGCATCTCTGTAATATCATTGTATGCCAAAGTTTATATAATTCTTTTTCCTAAATCCTTATACCTCTCCTCAGCCTTAGCCTTAGCCTAATGTTAATTCATTTCAAAATTAGCCGATTACTATGATAATACCCGTTTTTTTAATTACTTTACGAAGCTATGTTCTTAGGGTTCTGTCAATTTGCATATGATATAACATTAGCTAATCATAAAATTTTTAACCACTGCAAGAAATTCATCAAAGATATTAGAATTTGCAGCAACGATCTCCTTTCCGAAAAGGTAATTATTGCCTCCTGAAAAATCGCTGACTTTTCCTCCGGCTTGTTTTATAATGAAAGCGCCTGCTGCGACGTCCCAGGGATTTAAGTTGTGTTCATAAAATGCATCAAACCTGCCACAGGCAATGTAAACAAGATCGACAGCGGCCGATCCAAGTCGTCGTACCCCGTGAGAATTCATCATAAAATACTTAAGTGAATGCAAAAAGGGATCCAGTCTGTCATAATTTGTAAATGGGAAACCCGTTGCAATCAGGGTGTCTTCTACTTTTTTTGTTTCCGTAACAGAGATTTCCTTTTCATTCAGATATGCATTGCCTCCTTTCCATGAATAAAAACATTCATCCAGTACAACTTCAAATACAACCCCTAAAATAATCTCCTGTTTTTCCATTAACGCAATACTTACTGAATAGGGCGGTAATCCATGAATAAAATTGGTCGTTCCGTCAAGCGGATCAATTATCCATGTATATTGTCTATCACGTTTTTCATACGTCCCTTCTTCAGCAATAAATCCTGAACCTGGCAGGATTCTTTGAAGTCCTTTCACCAGTTTTTTTTCTGAACCTTTGTCTACATATGTAACAAAATCATGTTTTCCCTTGGTTTCGATACTTTCTGATGAGAATTTCTTTGACTCCTCCAGGATAAATTTCCCTGCCTCCCTGGCAAGCTCCCGGGTCTGTTTACATATTAATGACAAATCTAATGGGTTCATAAAAAAAAACGTATTAAATAAATAATGTGATATTGCTGTATCGAAGGCTTAACTTTGCTGCAAAAAATAACAAACTTCAAGCACCAAATAACAAATAATTCCCAATATTCAATATATCAATGACCAAACCTGTTTTTGAATAATTGGGATTTGTAATTTATTTGAATTTTGTGTTTTGATTTTTGTGATTTTTAGACTTAGCTAAAGAAACAAAGATTTTCCAATTGAAAGCATTAATCATTCTAAAAAATCAACAAAGTAATTACCTTTTTCTCCAATTTCCTTTAGTCTTACTTTCCTTATTTTGCCAATCAATTCTTTATTAAAGTTAGTCTCAACTCTGATATAATTTTCAGTAAAACCAAATATTTTCCCACTACTTTCAGCCCTCTCAAAAAGCACTTCTGCTGTATTTCCCTTGTTTTCACGGTAAAAATGGTTTCTTTTTTTATCCGAAAGTTCATGTAGTATTTTACTACGGCGGGTTTTTTCATCTTGCGATATTTTATTTGGCAGGGTGGTTGCATGGGTATTCTGTCTTTCAGAGTATGTAAATACATGAAGATATGAGACATCCAACTGATTCAGAAAATCAAAGGTGTCTTCAAAGTCTCTTTGGGTCTCACCAGGAAAACCAACAATCACGTCGACACCAATTCCGGCATTGGGAAGAAGTGATTTTATTTTTGATACTCGTTGAGAAAATAGCTCCCTGTTGTACTTTCGTTTCATAAGTTTCAGGATCTTGTTCGATCCCGATTGAAGAGGTATATGAAAATGGGATAAAAACTTTTTCGATTGGACGATGAATTCAATAATTTCATCACTGATAAGATTCGGTTCCAGGGAGGAAATCCGGAATCTTTCGATTCCTTTCACAAGTTCTATTGTTTTAAGAAGCTGAAGGAAAGATTCTCCGGTTGATTTGCCAAAATCGCCCAAATTCACACCGGTTAGTACGATTTCCTTTATTCCTGAATTAGCTATTATTTTAACATTTTCCAGGGTTTTCGAAATCGACTGATTCCGGCTTTTTCCTCTTGCCAGAGGGATAGTGCAGAAGGAGCAATAATAATCACAACCATCCTGGATTTTTAAAAAAGACCGTGTCCTGTCGCTGAGTGAATAAGAAGGGGCAAACGGTATGCTTTTCTTTATTTTACTGGTAATTATTTGCGTTTTTTCGACTTTCCTGAAGTTGTCCAACAGGGCAAGAATTTTAAATTTTTCATTATTTCCCAGAATTGCATCTACCCCGGTAATGTTTACTATTTCATTTGGATTTAATTGTGTATAGCAACCGGTTACAGCTATAAATGCATCCGGATTGGTTTTAATGGCTTTTCTTATAATCTGCCTGCACTTTTTATCGGCTGTCCGGGTTACAGTACAGGTGTTGATAATGTAGACATCGGCTTTTGCACTGAATGGAACTGTTTGAAACCCGTTATTAATGAAAGATCGGGTTATAGTGGAAGTTTCAGAAAAATTCAACTTACATCCCAAAGTATAAAAAGCTACTTTTTTGACCGACCCCATATTTGCGGACACCTTTAAGTCTACAACTGTTTTCTGCTGATTAAATGATACAGCTCAATTTGTGAATTGATCTTTTTCCCTGAAACGGATCTCTTGTATTGATTATCCTGCGTGTGGTTAATAATTCTGGTTTTCACATTATCAGAAAGTTGAAGATCAATGATTTTCCGCAGCTCATGTTTTAACTTCGGATCATATACCGGGGAAGTTACTTCAATCCGGTGGTCGAGGTTTCGTATCATCCAATCTGCAGAACTTATGTAATACAATTCATCATTATTGTTGCAAAATATTAAAACCCTGGAGTGCTCAAGATATCGTCCAACAATGCTAAATGCTTCAATATTTTCACTCATCCCCGGTATTCCGGGAATCAGTGAACAAACACCCCTGATCAACAATGTGATCTTTACTCCGGCTTTGTTTGCCTTATAAAGCTGATTGATCATGTCCTTATCAACCAGGCTATTCAATTTAAGGATCATATATGCTTTTTTACCTTCCCTGGCGTTTTTAATTTCACTGTTTATCAAAGCATTTAGCCTTCGTCTTGCATACACTGGCGAAACAATGAGGTGTTTATACATAATGGGTTTGACAGGATTTTCAATAAATTTGAAAACCTTTCGAATCTCTTGTGTGATCCGCGGATCGGCAGTAAATAGAAATATGTCAGAATAAACTCCTGCTGTGCCTTCGTGGAAATTCCCGGTACCAATGCATCCATAGAGAACCTGTTTGCTTTCTTCTTTTTTGGTAATCAATATTAACTTGGAATGGATTTTAAATCCGGGGACACCAAAAATCACTTTAGCACCAACCTCCTCCAGTTTTCTTGACCAGTATATGTTTGATTCCTCATCAAATCTGGCCTGGAGTTCTATGACAACCGTAACGTCCTTTCCGTTTTGAGCCGCATTGATCAAGGCATTAATAACTTTTGAGATCCTCGCCACACGATACAAAGTAATCATGATGGAAGTAACATTCGGATCCATGGCGGATTCACGCAACAAATTAATAAACTGGGTGAAATTATGATACGGACAATAAAGAAGAAAATCTCCCACTGCAATTTGGTCAAGGATACTTTGACCTGTATTTATTCTTGGATGTGAGGCAGGGAATAATTTTTTGTATTCTAGCAACTCGTTTCCAATATTGGGAAAGTTGATGAAATCTTTAAAATTGTGATACCTGCTTCCTGGTATCAGATTATCACTTTCGTCAAAATCAAGATTGGATGTTATAAACCTCAAAAGATCATCTGGGATCGTACTATCATAGACAAATCTTACGGCTTGTCCTTTTTTTCTTTTCTTTACGCTTTTTGAGATTTTTTCAAGGAAACTTTTTGTAAGATCATTATCGATGTCAAGTTCTGCGTCCCTTGTGATTTTTATGGTAAAGGCTTCAAATTGATCAAAATTAAAAATTAAAAAGACATCTTTCAGACAAGTACGAATTACATCATCCAGTAAAATGATATACTTCCTGTCCTCTTTTTCCGGAAGAACAATAAAACGGGGTAATTCCTTGGATGGTATTTCGATAAGTGCGTATTCATCAGTAATTTCCGGTTCTCTACTTGTTAATTTAATTGCAAAATATATTGTTTGATCTTTCAGTTCCGGGAAACTGTCAATATGGTGCAGCATTATGGGAGAAAGGGCAGGTAATACATTTTCGTGAAAGTAATGATTTACAAAATGTTGCTGGTTTTTATTCAATTGGCTTTCGTTGATGATGTATATATTCTCTTTTTCAAGCTCCGAAACGATGTCCTTATATATTTTATCAAATTCTTTCCCTTGGGAGATAACCCTTTCCTGAATTTTCTTAAGTATTTTTTTTGGTTTTCCTCCAATAATTTTTTTTGCATCCGGTTCAAATTCCTTCATTCTTTTAACCGACGCAACCCTAACTTTAAAAAACTCATCCTGGTTATTTGAAAAAATACCTAAAAACCGCATCCTCTCAACCAGGGGAACAGAAGGATCAGCGGCTTCCTGAAGGACCCTGTGATTAAATGCCAACCAGCTTAATTCCCGGTTGATGATTTTGTTTTGTTTCGCCATTGTCTAATTATTCCTAAGTTTTTTAGGATACTCAAAAAAATATTTTTTAAGATTTGTTTTATCTATTTTTTGCCAATCGTTTGTTTCGAATTCAAGCCCTACAATGCCTGATGTTGGAACATTATCAATATAATCCGGCACGAAATAATTTGCCAGACCAGTAAAATCAGGATTATGACCGAATATCATCAATGAA
Source organism: Bacteroidota bacterium (assembly GCA_030628785.1). GTDB lineage: Bacteria > Bacteroidota > Bacteroidia > Bacteroidales > VadinHA17 > CAZEWS01. The sequence continues at coordinate 4,253 of DAOVQI010000096.1, read as the reverse complement.
TTTATATCATTCGAAGTTTTTTTAATGATTTGTAGAATTTCTTCCGTACCTGAAAAATACAAGTCTTCTTTTATTTGAATTTTGGTAGTTGGCAGGTTCATCTCCCTTATGAATATTGTTGCTGTATGAAAAGCTCTTGTTGCCGGGCTTGTTAAAATGAGATCAACAGATATTTTTCTATTCTTAAGATTCTTTGCCATTTTAGCAGCATCCCTGATCCCCCGGCCTTTCAGTGGCCTGTCAATATCTTTTAGGTCTGGATTACTCCAGTCCGATTTTCCGTGTCTGACAATGTACAAGTACTTTCCCATATTATAAAAGTTTACTAGCCAATTCAGCAAGATAACTTCTTTCACCCTTAACCAGATTCACATGGGCAAAAATATCTTCTCCCTTCATCTTATCCGATAAGTAAGTAAGCCCGTTTGAAGCAATATCCAGGTATGGTGAATCAATTTGTTCAATATCTCCTGTAAAAATCAGTTTTGTACCCTCACCGGCTCTGGTTATAATAGTTTTTACCTCATGAGGAGTAAGATTTTGTGCTTCATCAACAATAAAAAATATATTTGATAAACTTCTTCCCCTGATATAAGCTAAAGGGGTTATAACTAATTTTTCTTCCTTTAGCATTTCTTCAATTTTTTGATACTCTTTGCTTTGCGTACTGAATTTATGCCGAATTACTGCCAGGTTATCGAATAAAGGCTGCATATAAGGTTCAATTTTTTCTTTCACGTCTCCGGGTAAAAATCCAAGGTCCCGGTTTGCCAGCGCTACAATCGGACGGGCCAAAAAGATTTGTTTATAATTCTTTCGCTGATGCAAAGCAGTGGCAAGAGCCAGAAGAGTTTTTCCTGTACCTGCCTTACCGGTGAGGGCAATCAACTGGATCTCGGGGCGTGTAAGAACATCTACCGAAAAGGTTTGCTCAGCATTCCGTGGCTCTATTCCGAATGCTTGCTGCTTTTCAACTCTACTTATCATACGATTGAAAGGGTCATAAATTGCTAACGCACTTGATTTAGTGCCTTTCAGGATAAAAAACTGATTGGCGTGAGGCTCCTCCTGTAAATTGAATTCTTCAATAGGGATCCCCTGTTGTTCCATATAAAGTCTGGAAATCAATTCATCGTCGAAATTTTCCAGCGTGGTAATGCCCTTATATAGGCTGTCAACATTTGTTACTTTATCAGTTGTATAGTCCTGAGCTTGAATTCCCAGTGATTTAGCTTTCATTCTGAGGTTTATATCCTTGGTGATCAGGACAACCTTCCGGCTAAGATTTTTCTCACGGACATAATCAGCAATAGCAAGGATTCGGTGATCCGGTGTTTTTTCAGGAAAAGATTCACTGACAAGGTGAGAAAACTCTTTCCCGGTTTCAATGTATAATTTCCCTCTCCCAGCACCTAATGAAATTCCTTCAGTAAATAAAAGATCTCCGGATAATTTATCCAGTTCGCGTGTTGATTCCCTGGCATTAAAATTTAAAATATCATTCCCTCTCTTAAACTTGTCCAGTTCCTCCAGGACTACAATGGGAATAACGATATCATTTTCCTGGAAGTTATAAATACAATTATAGTCATGAAGCAAAACGTTGGTATCAAGGACAAAAACCTTACTTGATTTTTTCATTAGCAGACCTTCAATTACTTTATTCTTCAATAAATGTACTAAAATTTATTATCTTGACATGACCCTGATTATTAAATAAATTCTAAAGTTACTGAAAATGGAAGTTATTGAAGCGATCCTAACCCGGAGAAGTATCAGAAAATATTCCAGGGAAAAGATAACCGACAACCAAATTGAGATTATCTTAAAAGCTGCCATGTATGCACCTTCTGCAATGAACCAGCAACCATGGCATTTTATTGTAATCGACGACCGTGAAAAACTTAACCTGATCATGGAAGTTCATCCTTATTCTAAAATGTTAAAGGAAGCCGGTCTGGCAATACTGGTTTGTGGAGATGAAAGGCTTCAATTAAGTAAAGGTTACTGGGTGGTTGATTGTGGAGCAGCTACACAAAACTTACTTTTGGCAGCCCATGGGATCGGTCTGGGGGCTGTATGGCTTGGAGTGCATCCCAGGGAAGAAAGAAAATCGGGAATACGAAAAATTTTCCACCTGCCGGATCATATTCAGCCATTCTCCTTAATATCAATTGGTTATCCGGCCGAAGAGAAACCTGTTCCTGAACGGTTTAAACCGGAACGAATTCATAAAAATACTTGGTGATTACATTTATATTTGTTTAAGGATTTTTTAATTAATCTTGGTTTCCACATAAGTTTTTTTGCGTTTTTTTGCGAATTTTGCAGTTTGATTATTCTTTGGACAAACACTAATTAACCTAAGTTGCCAGTTACTGGTTGCTTGTTTGTTGAAAATTAGATAGCTAGGAAAACGATTAATCTTTGAATTAAACATACAATGATTTTATAAACAATTGAATTATAGTATATTAACCAGTAACGAGCAACTAGCAACTAGCAACTTGAGTAAATTAATAGCATGGATTATCCACAAGTACTGCAATTTCTTTACAACCAGCTTCCCATGTATCAACGAATGGGCAAGGCTGCTTATAAAGCCAATCTGGATAACACTCTGGCGCTGGATGATTATTTCGGAAACCCTCACAAACAGTTCAAATCCATTCATGTGGCCGGCACAAACGGGAAAGGCTCTGTGTCCCATATTCTCGCGTCCATCCTTCAGGAAGCAGGTTTAAAAGTCGGGCTGTATACATCGCCCCATTTGAAAGATTTCCGCGAACGAATTAAAATTAACGGAAGTGAAATTCCGGAAAAGTCCGTTATTGATTTTGTAGGGAATAACATGGAAATCATCGAAAAAATAAAACCTTCTTTTTTTGAAATGACCGTGGCTATGGCCTTTTATTATTTTGCTGAAAAAAAAGTTGATGTTGCTGTTGTTGAGGTTGGATTGGGAGGCCGGTTGGATTCCACCAATATTCTCCAACCCCTATTGTCCATTATTACCAATATTGGTTATGACCATATGGAGTTTCTCGGAAATACGATTCCTCAAATAGCCAAAGAAAAGGCAGGTATCATAAAACATGGAATTCCTGTTGTGGTTGGTGAAACACAGAAGGAAACCAGGGACATCTTTTTAAAAACAGCTTCTTCAAAAAATGCCCGGATTTTTTTCGCAGATTCATATTACAAAGCGGATTACTCCTTATTAACCCTTGATAATTATCAATTATTTAATGTATATAAGAATAATAAATTGGAATATAGTAATCTGAAAACCGATCTTTTGGGCAATTATCAGCGGAAAAATGTCATAACAGCCTTAAGGGCGGTTGATGTAGTAGCGGATCAGGGATTAAACATGAATAGGGAACAAATTTATACTGGTTTATCAAAAGTTATTTTAAACACGGGATTTTTTGGAAGGTGGCAAATAATTGATACGGAACCATTGGTTATTTGTGATACCGGTCATAACAGGGAAGGTTTGGCTGAGGTTTTCAGGCAGATCGGAAATATGGCATATAAACAACTGCATATAATTTTTGGTGTAGTAAATGACAAAGATTTGAATTCTATTCTGGTGTTATTGCCTAAAGACGCTCAATATTATTTCACAAAAGCCGGTATCCCGCGTGCCATGGATGAAAACCAGCTTTCCCTGGAAGCCGGCAAAAGGGGTATTAACGGAAAGGCTTACCCAACGGTTTCCATGGCATTAAAATCTGCTAAAAGCCAGGCTTCAGGGGATGATTTAGTTTTTGTCGGGGGGAGCACGTTTGTGGTGGCGGAAGTGATATAGGAAAATAACAAATCTCAAATTACAAATTCCAAATAATAATCAAATTTCAATTCTCAAAATCTAAACAATAAGACTTACTTTGTGATTTAATAGATGCGAATTCTGATTAATTATGTTTTTAGAAGTTTTAGGATTTTTTTGTATATAGAAAATTGTCTTGTATATTTGCACGCGTTTTGCCGAAAGTTTCAAATCTTTGATTTCGGCTGTTTTGGGGTTCAGAGCACCTGCCTTAGGTGCAGGTGAATCATTGAGATGAAAATTTAAGGGCGATTAGCTCAGTTGGTTCAGAGCACCTGCCTTACAAGCAGGGGGTCATCGGTTCGAATCCGGTATCGCCCACACTGCAAAACCAAACCCGAATGAATCCTCATTCGGGTTTGGCAGTTTGATGGCACTATAGTCCGGATCACTCGCCCCGCACGCTTGCAGGGCGAGT
>DAOVQI010000355.1 GCA_030628785.1 Bacteroidota bacterium | reverse complement strand
TGGCTATTTCTATACTTTTTATCATTGAATCCAGCTTTATTATTACTGCACTGTAGCCCTTGTGTTATAATTGTTTGATTGTTATTTACTTTTTTGTGGACTGCTGACTGTGGACTGCCCGCCCGAACGTACCGTTCGGTACGGGCGGGCCGACTATTAACTAATTATTTATGAAACCTGAAAATTATGGTTTTTTTTAACCAATTTGTGAAACCATGTCCTTACATCTTTTCAAAATTTTATTCTTACCTGAACTTTAATTTCCGATTTTGTTTGTCCGTTTATTTCATTTAAACCTGACCCAATGCTTGTTTTGTTGGCGTAATATGTTTGGGCATATCGCAACCACAAATCATTTTTTTCCCTGTAGGTATATTTTACCAGACAATATGTACGGATCCCTTTTGAGTAATACGCAGGTATTGAAAAGGAGTATAAAACATCGTTTTCGTAAGCATAAATCCTGGTATTATACGTGTCCGTATCAAATATTGCATAACGGAATGACAGTGATAATGGGAAATTAGAAGGACTATACAAGATGTCCTGATAAAGCAGGTAACCTGTTTCTTTTGTATTGGAGTCCTTTGTAAATCTGACCAATTCAATCCGGTTTCTAAACTGTACAGACTCAGATATACGGTAAGAAAGATGATATCTGAATATCTGATGATGAGTATTTTCGGGATGATCAATAGAGGGAGGATCCTGATTTATATTGATTTGTTTGGTCTTGTGTTTGAACCTTAAATACATGCTCATCTTATCACCGGGGAAAAAATCTGCCTGAACAAAATAATCCTGTCCATAAGATGGTGCATTCACCCTGTATTTTAACCATGGAAATGAATAAACATCAGCGTATGCCGACACTTTCAGGTTTTTAACCGGCAACACCTCCGTCCCAAGATACAAGCCTCTTTCATTCCTGTTTTCGGTGTTTTCTGAAAAGGCATTGCTGTAAAATGCATGATAGTTTTTTTGATAATCCCGGTAAATTACCGATAAGGTGACCCGGGAACTCAGGTTGAACAAAGCACCATTTACCAATGCCAAACCTTTATGGAGTGTATAGGAAGATTCTCCGAACAGAATTACATTCTTCAATCCAAACTGGTAATCCAGTCCAAAGTTTGTATTCTCTTTTCCCGTAAAATCAAATTGATGATATGGTTGGCTTTTTTTGATAAGCTCAGCACCAAATATTGATTGAACAAAAGTGCCACCAACCCTGAATTTTCTGTGGTTGTATGATAAATGAGTGCCAAAAATGGTTTCTGAAATCGCATCCTTATCTTCTACTTGTCCGGGAATAGTGTGTAATCCTGAATTTTGAAGATTTTCTACAATTACTATCTGACTGCCAGATGTGTCTGATTGTGAGATGTTTGCGTCCAGCATCTTCCTGGATAAAAAGGTGGTTATATCCAGGTTGTTAAAACTTACTGTTGTAGCAATTCCCTTGAAAAAATGATTTTCGTCAGTAGACGAATATTTAACGATACCCTGGGCATTTTTTTTAATATTCAAAACATATGGCGATTTATCAAAGCTTAATCCTGACCAAAGGGTTAATCCCTGACCGAATCGTAAATGGTAGTCTCCAATAAGCAATGTTTTAATTTTTCCTAAACGGTTTATCTGCAAATGAGCCGAAGAAAAATCGAAACCCTGTTTGTTCGATCCTTTAAAAAATTCCTCCCCAGCGTCCTTTTCAGTAGTAAATCCTGCATAAATTTTATTGCCAAGATTGTACTTATATCTTGTATACAGTTTCAGCGGACTACCGAGATACCTGGCATTCGGATTTTCCCGGTATAATGAATCCTCAATTTCTGAAAATCCCTTTTGTTCTTCAAGAATTTGCTGTCCCCGGATAAAAAGTTGATGCCGTCCGTATTTAATAGCGTCTTTTAATTCAAAAAGTGCAATTTGTTTAGGTTCGGCAACTTTGATAAAAGGTGAAATTTTTTGAACCAGGTCCTTATCAAATCCATATACGGATTGGATTTCATAAATTGAAAGGAAGGGACCGGTTTTCTCAATATAAGATTGCAGGCTTTTAATCTGGAAATCGTTTAAAAGCTGCAGCTTTTCGAGTTCTTCGGTGCTTGCCTGGTTGATGTTAATGGGGTTATGATAGAAAAAAAGTAAATCCTCGAAAAATACAGAATAATCCAGGTCACGATCGGTTGTGTTTGCAATTTCTTCGATGAAGTTTTCGATGATCTCCTGGACCTGGACAGGGTGCTGACTATAAACAGGGTGTGTTAAGATAAAAAATATTATAAGGATTGACACCCTGGTTATTCGCATAACTGATTAGTTATTTATTTAAACGAAAACATTAACGAAAAATGGGGAGTGAGGCCTAATTGTTGATGCAAGGTAAACGCCAGATCAGCCTTTATTCCTTTGTAGCTATATCCAATTCCAAATGTATTTTGTGTTGGATTCGTTGAAATACCGGTTCGCACAAAAAAATTCTCCAGAAACATAAACTCTATACCGGATTTGTAGATTGGGCGGGATTCTAATTCTTTTTCGGTTTCGATAGCAAAAAAAATTTTACCGGCAAATTTGTATCCGATTCCTGCCCTGATTATAGTGGGGACCCTTTCTTCGTTGTATGATGAGATTTTAGTCCGGGTTGGATTGAATACATGTGCACCGATGAATAAATTTTTAAAAGGCATGGCAAGAATACCGGCTTCCACAGCAAGGTTCCCCTGATTTCCATATTCTTCAGCAATGAATGTATGCAGGTAATCCAGTTGTATGCCGGCGGCAAAGGATTTTCCCAGTGCCTTTCCAAAGGAAAGTCCGATTTTCGTTTCATGATATTGTGAATATCCAAAATAAGAATAGCTAAATCCCATAGTACCTGGCTTTGTTGGAATAACCGCTGCAAATGACTTAAGACTGAATTGAGGTACGATAAATTTATTTTCATGGTGGAAGCCCAAAGAAATTTTATCCAAAAATGCCAGACCTGCCTGGTTATGGTGGACTGACCATAAATGGGGTAGCATAACGGTTGCATTTGCCAAGCCGGCTGAACGGGAACCAAGGGTATAATTATCATTGGCAGCATTTAGAGGCAGGATTAGAATGCAATAAATAAAAAGTGGAAATGTGAATTTTTTAAAATGTGATTTAAGCATTCTTATCGTGAATTAAATACAATGTGAGCCGTGCCACTGAGAGCCGTGCCACGGTTGGAACCGTGACACGGCTTTTGCTTCTTAATTAGTTTTATAAGGGTATTTGATGTTTTCCAGTTCTTTGTTTGCTTGTATAATTTTGTTTTTAAGGGTTTCCTTAAAATCCAGAATTTTCTGATTCAGGGTTTCATCACCTGCTGCCAAAATTTGTACTGCTAAAATACCAGCATTTTTTGCCGCGTTTACACCTACGGTGGCGACAGGAATTCCCGGAGGCATTTGAAGAATGGATAAGATCGAATCCATTCCCTCGAGCGAGGCTTTAATCGGAACACCAATTACCGGAACAGATGTTTGGGCAGCAATTACTCCCGGAAGGTGAGCTGCCATTCCGGCGCCC
>DAOVQI010000361.1 GCA_030628785.1 Bacteroidota bacterium | reverse complement strand
ATACGATATCACCAGTTGGTCCCTTCCTTTACACCGCGGAGTTCAATCGTATGAGATGAAAACCAGGAGTGAAGAATTTGAAACACTTTTCCAAAAAATTGAAGGTGAATTCGATCTTGCCGGGAAAGAACCGTTAAATTTCTGGGCTGCAATATTCTCAGTGGATAATAATGGCAGCTTTAAAGCTGCTTTTATGGCATCTGAAATGGGCTTAAAAGTTGACCGGCTCACACAGGATATCACCATGGGAGGGAAGGTCTATCCAAAAGGAAGTTTTGTTCTTTATGGTGAAGAAAAAGAAAAGGAGAACTTTCGGAAGATATTGAAGGAAGTAAAATTTAATCCCGGCTATATAAAAGAAATGTGGAAAATTAAAACTACTGCTTTTAAAGTACCGAGGATTGCCCTGGTTGAAACCTGGTTTCATGATATGGATGCCGGTTGGACAAGGTTTGTATTTGATACTTATCACATCCCGTATACCATTCTTAATCCACCCGTATTCGAAAAAACCGATTTTGAAAAGAATTTCGATGTGGTTGTTTTTCCCAGTGTACGCAAATCACAATTAATGACAGGAAAATACATTCGTGAAGGGCAATATTATATGAGCAGTTATCATCCCGATTATGTGAAAGGGATGGGGAAGAAAGGCCTGGAAAAGCTCTTATCATTCGTAGACAAAGGTGGAATTGTTGTGTCATGGGGTTCTTCAACGGAATTATTTCTGGGGAATTTAGAGATTAAGAATGGTGAAAAGAAAGAGGAATTTCAATTACCCTACCGTGATATTAGTGAACAATTAAAAAAATCAGGTGTTTATGTTGCCGGCTCATTCGTAAGAGTACACTTGCTGAAAGACCATCCATTAACTTTCGGTATGCCTGAAAAAACAGGTGTATTTTTCAGAGGTAGTCCTGTATTTTCCACTTCTGTGCCAAGGTTTGATATGGACAGGAGGGTTATTGCCAAATTCCCGGAAAAAAATATATTATTGAGCGGGTTTAGTAAGAATGAAGAAAAATTTGGCAATAAAACGGCAATGGTTTGGCTTAAAAAGGGGAAAGGACAGTTTGTTCTGTTTGGGTTCTATCCTCAATTCAGGGCATCAACCCAGGCATCTTTTAAATTATTGTTTAACTCAATCCTGCTTCCAAAGATTGATTAGTGCTTAACCTGGTTTTTAATAATTTATTTTTAAAAAGCGAAGGAACTATGACAAAGGATTGGATACAGGGATCAGAATCGAAATATACGAATTGGCAATTGATATTATTGGTTACACTCCGTGTTGCCATAGGCTGGCATTTTTTATACGAAGGTCTGGCAGAGCTGACAAATCCTGACTGGTCGTCAATCGGGTTTTTGCTGGATTCAAAGGGAATATTTTCAGGCTTTTTTATTTCCCTTACCACAAATCCGGATGTATTAAAAGTAATTGATTTCCTGAATATATGGGGCCTGATCGCCATTGGTCTTGGACTTATTTTAGGTTCGTTTACCAGGATTGCTATCGTTGCAGGTATTGTTCTACTGGGTTTGTATTACCTTTCACATCCACCCTTTGTTGGTTTGAAATTCATTGTACCGAGTGAGGGGAGTTACTTGATCGTGAATCAGAATTTGATTGAAATTTTTGCTTTAACGGTGTTGTTGGTTTTTCCTACAGGCAAACAAATTGGACTGGACCGGTTTGTCTTTAAATGGCAAAAGTCTAAGTACTAATTGGTAATTAAAAAATTTATAAACAAATTATTCAAGATGAGTGAGGATAAGAAAAAAGAAAACAGAGCAAAGGAACTGGCAAAGAATAAAAACCTTAAACCTGGAACATTTACCAGAAGAGATGTATTAAAAAGTTTAGCTACGATACCGGTGCTGGGTGCTTTTGCGTATGGTCTTTACCGGAAAAGAAGGTACGACCGGATATTAAAAAGCAAAATAACTGAGGAACTGGGGCTAAGTTATACTACTCCGGATGTAAAACCTTCTGATTTAAGTGGTAAGACTATCCGCCTGGGCATAATAGGATTTGGTATCAGGGGTACTCAGTTGGCAAAAGCTGCCGGGTTTCTACATCCGGAAAAAATTAGCGAACTTAAGGAGGAAGCCAAAAAGAATAGTGCCAGTAAATGGTATCAGGACTTTATGGAGCAGGAGAACCTGAATATTATTGTTACTGGTGTTTGTGATATTTTCGATGTATATGCTGAGAAGGCACGGGAAGCAGCTGCCAATATTAACAGGATTGGTGCCGGTGGAAAATTAGGAGAATTACCTAAAAGGTATAGGAATTATAAGGAACTCCTCGATGCTGATGATATTGATGCCGTCATTATTGCAACACCAGATCACTGGCATGCAAAGATGACAATCGATGCTGCCAATGCCGGCAAGCATGTTTTTTGCGAAAAACCTTTAACAAAGACTGTTAAAGAGACGTTTGAAGTTGTTGAAGCTGTTAAAAGCAACAATATCGTATTTCAATTGGGTCACCAGGGAAGGCAAACCGAAAGTTATATCAAGGCACAGGAAGTTATCCGGAAAAATGTGTTGGGTAAAATTTCCCTTATTGAAGTTACCACTAATCGTAACGATCCCAATGGGGCCTGGCAGTACCCGATCCATCCGGATGCCGGTCAGGATACAATTGACTGGGAACAATTCATTGGTCCGGCCCCCTGGCATGAGTTCAGCCTTGAAAGGTTCTTCCGCTGGCGTTGCTGGTGGGATTACGGCACCGGCTTGTCAGGAGACCTGCTTACGCATGAATACGATGCCATGAACCAGATACTCGGTCTTGGTGTTCCACATTCAGCAGTATCATCAGGTGGTATTTATTACTATAAGGATGGACGGAATGTCCCTGATGTTCTGCATACGGTTTTTGAATACCCTGACAGGGATCTTTCGCTGGTCTATAGTGCAACCCTGGCAAGCAACCGGTCAAGGGGAATGGTCATTATGGGACATGATGCTGCAATGGAAGTAAGCAATACACTGACCATTATGGTTGATAGAGGCTCAACAAGATACAAGGAAAAACTGGAAAGTAAAATCATTGATCCTTCCACGCCTGTCTATTCTTATGTACCGGGAAGAAAAAACGTTGATGCCATTACTTCGGCAACGGAGCAATATTTTGCAGGACGAGGCTTACTATATACATACAGGGGAGGGAAAAGGGTAGATACCACTCACCTGCATATCAGGGAGTGGCTCGAATGCATCAGAAAAGGATGCCAGCCTTCCTGTAATATTGAACAGGCTTTTGAAGAAGCCATTACTGCACATATGGGGACCATTGCATACAGGGAAAACAGGAAAGTAAACTGGAATTTCGAAAAGAAAAAGATTATCTGATTTTTTACTATACCAATGGTCCGGCTTCGGCTACTTCAGATGAAACGAAATCTTTGTATTGTTTGAAATTCTCCTTGAACATTCCGGCCAGTTCTTTTGCCTTTTCATCATAATCCGCTTTATCTTTCCAGGTATTT
>DAOVQI010000381.1 GCA_030628785.1 Bacteroidota bacterium | reverse complement strand
CGTATCACCCTGCCCCCCTAAAAGTATTATGGGATGATTTATTTCCCGGCACAAAGAAATGATCTTCTCCAGGGTTAGTTTTTTTGTATTATGCATGGCTCCTAATGCAAAACCGATATAGCCCGAATGAAACCGGTCGGGAAGAGTTGCGGGATCGATTTCATCTTCTTCAGGAATAAAATAATCCAACCCTTGACCATCATTTTTAATATCAAAGATTTTTAAGGTTTCGATATACCTGTCAACAATATGCACATCCGGGAGTCTGTCTATTTTTAATCTTACCAATAACCATTTTTTTAGATTGATTTTGTTAAAGGAGAGCGGAATTGCACTCAGGCACGATTTTACCAGAAAACTCCGTATGTTATGGTGAAGATCAATAATATAATGAAACTCTTCTTGTCTCAGCTCCTTTACTAATTCTGACAGATCACCCTCATATTGATGCACTTTATCAATGTATGGATTAGCCATTACCAAAGGTGCAAATTGTTTTTTTACAGCATAGTGGACCTCAGTGTTTTCTACTTGCTTTTTCAGACATCTGACTGCCGGAGTAGTAAGAACAATATCGCCTATTGAACTAAATCGAATAAAAAGAAATTTTACCACCCGAATGTTATAAGTTATATGTTATTGGTTAGCTGTTATTTGTTTACCCCGTGAAATTCTTAAAGAAAAGCATATTTCACAGTGGCGAGCCCTGTCATATGATCGAAGTGGTAAAGCTTGAAAACATGTAGATATATCAGAAGAATTGTTAAAAAACCACATTACTCAGCGGATTCAGCAAGAATCATTACATTATTCTTTTTCACTTCGACAACACCATTTTTAATGTTGAAATAATCAATACGATCGTTTTCTTCCACTATTTTGACAATGCCTTCTTCGAGAGTGGAAATAATTGGAGCATGGTTTTTTAAAATTGCAAAAGAGCCTTTTGTGCCAGGCACCTGTACAAGTTTTACTTCACCCGTAAATATTTTCTTGTCAGGAGTTATTATTTCTAAATACACGGTATTTGTGTTTTAACTTGCTCTCAGCTATTTGCCTATTCCCGTAAGGATGCCCTTGGCATATCTTATTCTTAATCTCAACCTTAACCTACATTTCTTCACAGACTCTGCCAGGTCCTTTGGACACTGGCAGGTCTATTGCCAGCCGAATACAATTCGGCTCTACATCTTGCTCTTCGCCCCATGCTCTCAGCGCTCTGCGCTACGCCCTGTCTTGTCCTGATATTTATCTACAGGTTAAACATAAAAATTACTCGCTCCCACAGGCCACAATCACAATCCCGCTCGTGAGGTTTTGCTGCGCAAAACGTTCAAAATTAGCCATCCGAAATCCGAAATTCCTTGCGGCTCTGCCCTATTTTATGCTTCAGCTTGTGCCAGGATTTTTGTTCCTTTCTCAATTGCCTCCTCGATTGTTCCAACCATATGAAAAGCTGCTTCAGGATAATCGTCCACTTCTCCGGCAAGAATCATGTTAAATCCTTTTATTGTATCCTCAATACTGACAAAAGTGCCGGGAATTCCGGTAAATTGTTCGGCTACATGGAATGGTTGTGAAAGGAATCGTTGTACTCTCCGGGCTCTGTGAACAACCAGCTTATCATCTTCTGATAATTCATCCATTCCGAGAATGGCAATGATATCCTGAAGTTCTTTATATCGCTGGAGTATTTCTTTTACTTTTTGGGCGGTTGTGTAATGCTCTTTTCCAACAATGTCGGGAGATAAGATTCTGGAAGTGGAATCCAGCGGATCGACAGCCGGATAAATACCCAATTCAGTAATCTTCCGGCTTAAAACGGTTGTGGCATCGAGGTGGGCAAAGGTTGTTGCCGGAGCTGGATCAGTCAGGTCATCTGCAGGGACATAAACTGCCTGAACCGAGGTTATGGAACCATGTTTTGTGGAAGAGATTCTTTCCTGCATCTCGCCCATCTCGGTTGCCAGCGTAGGCTGGTAGCCTACTGCCGAAGGCATACGTCCTAAGAGGGCAGAAACCTCAGATCCTGCCTGGGTAAACCGGAAAATATTATCCATAAAAAACAAGATATCCCTTCCTTCTCCTTTTTTGTCTCCATCACGAAAATATTCAGCCAGGGACAATCCGGAAAGAGCAACTCTCGCACGTGCACCAGGAGGCTCATTCATTTGACCAAAAACAAGTGCCAGTTTTGATTCCTTAAGCACTTCCCTGTCAACCGTTGTAAGATCCCAACTTCCGGCTTTCATGCTTTTCAGAAATTCTTTACCATAGGTAATAACTCCGGCTTCCAGCATTTCGCGAAGAAGGTCATTACCCTCCCTGGTTCTTTCCCCCACACCTGCGAATACCGATAATCCGACATAAGCTTTTGCAATATTATTGATTAATTCAAGAATAACAACAGTTTTGCCAACCCCGGCACCGCCAAACAACCCGATTTTGCCGCCCTTGGAATAGGGTTCGATTAAGTCAATTACTTTAATACCTGTAAATAAAACCTCCTTTTCTGTAGAAAGGTCCTCGAATTTAGGGGGCTTACTATGAATCGGATACCCTTTGGTCTTATCCAACTCCCCAAGGCCATCAATGGGTTCGCCTATCACATTCAATAAACGTCCGAGGATCTGATCACCGACAGGCATCCGTATTGGCGCTCCGGTAGCCACAACTTCCAATCCTCTCTGAAGACCGTCTGTGGAATCCATTGCAATAGCCCTGACCGTGTTTTCTCCGATATGGTGCTGACATTCAACAATAAGTACTTGACCATCAGGCTTTATTATTTCAAGAGCATCATAAATATTGGGGAGTTCTAAGCCTTCCCTCTCAAATATAACATCAATAACAGGACCGATAACCTGACTGATAACACCAACACTATTTGACATATGCGTGATTTTTGAAGTGTGTGTAAAATTTTCAGAATGTACAAATTTAAAATTTTTTAACAATTAAATTACTAATGTTCTTACAATCATAAGAACATAGCTTACCAAAGTAATTAAAAAGGTTAATACTATTCAAATGAAACTGCTAAATTTTAATGATTGTGGAATAAGGCTAAGGCTTCTATGTTGTAATCCAAATTTTAAGTCAACTTTTACATAATTATATTAGTTATGTATTGTTTAAATGTTGATTACTTTTTCCTTTGAAATGATTGATTTAAAAGT
>DAOVQI010000297.1 GCA_030628785.1 Bacteroidota bacterium | reverse complement strand
GGCAAGGAAGCAGGAATAAGCTAATTTTTGGGATATACAGTATGCAGAACGCAGAAATGAGTTGTCAGAGCAATTACCCTGGAGGGGTAATATTATTGTAGAAAATAAAGCAAACAAAGAAAAAGCGCCGGAACTGCCGGTTTTAATTAGTGTCACAGACGTTTCATCCGGCGCAAGATGACAGCCCTTGCAAAAGGAGCATATTTCATCGTGGTTTTCGGTTGTCTACTTTTATCTTTTTCCTTTTGTCTTTTGTCTTTTTTTTAAAGGCCGGGGTTTTTACTTCTTTCATCAGCCTGAATCTCCATACCGGATAATTTGGTAGAAGAATTTCAGACTGAGAAGCCTGAATAAAAAAGCCAGGATTGCTCCGACACCAAGGAAAGTAATAATACCATAAGTCCATTCCATATCGATCCTTTTCAGGAAAATTCCCAAAAGGAAAACACACAGGGTAAATCCCAGTAGCTTTAGGATCAACTTCCAGTTAAACGAAAATTTAAAGATATAATACACCAATAGAGCCAGCAAAATTGCCGTAAAGACCTGGGTAATTAAACTGGCAACAGCCGAACCGTAGGCAAAATATTTGGGAATAAGGAATCCGTTTAATACGATGTTTAATAAAACACCTGAAGCGGCTAACAGATTGAATTCTTTCAGGTTTCCGTTTGCAGTAAGTAATGTTCCGAATATATAGCTGGTGGAAATGGGAATAAATCCTAACATTAAAACCCCGAAAATGTCGGCTGAAATGGATACATGTTTTAGATATAAAAGATCCATTATTTCTGATTTATAAAAAACGGAAACAAACGAAACGATAATGGAAGGTATAATGATTAATAAAAAAGAAAACCGGGCTAATTGCTCAACAGAATCTTTTAGCTTGATCATTCTTGAGAACATAGGCAGCAGGAGTCCGGCAAATAAGAATCCAACCATGGCGGCAGCATCGAGGATCCGGAATCCCTGGGCATAGATCCCTGCCTGTTCTTTTCCATCAGGAAGCAAACGTTCCAGCATAACAGAATCGATCCGGTTATATAAAATCATTAACAAGCTTAATAATGCAAATGGATAACTCTGCCGGATTATGATGATCAGGAATTTCCTGTCAAACCGGGGTTTAAAAAATTCAGCCCTGTACAAAACAATAAAAAAGGTAACGACAAAAGTCAGTGAATAGGCAGCAGTCTGGGCATACACAAACCATTCGATCCTGAATGTTCTTTGTGTTACGTTGCCCCATAAAAGCACACCACAAATAAGGATCATTAATGCCCTGTCAAGTACCGAGATCAGGCTATCGGTCTTAAACAGGTGTAACCCGCTGATATTTGATCTCAGGTAAAGTATAAAGGATGCAATAAACTGATTAAGAACGAGAACTAATAAGAGAAGGAATTGTTTCCATGTATAACCGATGATCAGGGCAACAGCCAGGCTGACAAAGAAATAAACAAAGGCAAGAATAAATTTTAAAATGACAATGTTGGAAAAATACTTGCTTAATAAGTGCTGATGTTGCGCAATATTACGGTTGTTAAAGTTGGTAATGCCGATATCGAGGACAATGTTCAGCAGGAGGGAAAAATTAAACAATGAAAAGTAAAACCCGTAATCTTCTGCACCAACAACATTCTGAACAGTCCGGTCGATCCCTAAAACCCAGAATGGTTTAATGAGGAAATTTAACAAGAGAAGGATCGCCAGATTTGTAACAAACTTCTTTTTCAAACTTGAATTATTATCGTTTACTTTACAAATGTAATAAAGCTACCGGATTTTTAGCTGAATCCGTTGAAACAGGAAAACTATTCATGGTTATAGCCGTTAATACCCGTTTGCTTATTCCGGATAAATTAGACGGTATTGCATGGTTTACACGTGAAACCTTACATCGAATCACAAGAAATCATCCGGAGCACCAGTTCCTGTTTTTGTTTGACAGACCATACAGTGAAGAATTTATATATTCTTCAAATATCCAACCGGTTTTTGTTTCTCCTCCTGCGCGGCATCCATTCCTTTGGTATTACTGGTTTGAGCACGCTGTTAAAAGAACTCTCGAAAAATACAAACCCGATCTTTTTCTGTCACCTGACGGGTTTCTTTCACTTTCCTCCAACGTATTATCCTTACCGGTTATACATGATATTAATTTTTTTCACCGGCCGGAAGATTTACCTTTCCTTGTTAGAAGGTATTACAACAAATTTTTCCCTTTATACGCAAAAAAAGCCTGTCGGATTATTACGGTATCCGACTTTTCAAGACAGGATATTAGCAAAAGTTTTAAAATCAACCCCGATAAGATTGATGTTGTATTTAATGGCAGTAATCCTTTCTATTCCCCTCTGACCCCGGAAGAGAAAAAGATTTCAAAACAAACGTATGCAGAAGGAAAGGATTATTTTGTATTTATCGGACATCTTCATCCCCGGAAGAATGTTGCCAATCTCTTGCTGGCATTCAATGAATTTAAAAAAGCTTTTTCCTCCGACATGAAATTACTGATCGTTGGGGATACCTGGTTTAAAACCAAAGGATTAAAAAATATTCTTTCAAGAATGGACTTCAGGGATGATGTTATTTTTTATGGGAAACAGGAACCTGCAGCCATGCATCAAATTTTGGGTGGGGCAACCGCTTTAACGTATGTATCCTACTTTGAAGGCTTTGGCATTCCCATCCTGGAAGCGATGTATTGCAATACGCCGGTGATAACTTCGAATAAAACATCCATGCCCGAGGTTGCAGGAGAAGCTGCTATCCTGGTGGATCCCGGGTCAGTCGATTCCATAAAAAACGCCATGCTAAGCATATCACAGAATCCTGATCAGCAAAGACAATTAATCGTAAAAGGTCAGAAACAAAGAGAAAAATTTAGCTGGGATAAAACAGCTGAAAAAGTATGGATTTCCATAGAGAAATGCATGGAGGAAAGACCATGATTTAATTTTAACCGAAGTTAACATATTACTCTCCCTGATTATTCTTACACGGCAAAGCTGCAATCAAAATTTCAAACAACAAAAAACAAATAACAACCGAACGAAGTGAGCTCATGAACACCATTAAAAATTATTGTTTATGTGAATAAATAATAATCAAGCATCAATGACCAAATTACAATGGTTACCTGTTGTGCGATTGAATTTACAATAAATTGATTTTGTGCATCTTAGTGCCTTAGTGTCTTAGTGGCAAGAATATTAGCCACAAAGTCTCAAAGACACAAAGGATCACGAAGAAAATTCTTATATTACTGGATATCAGTTAAATATTTTTAACCCATATGTTAAATGTGCGCTTGGTTCAATTATTTTTGCTTTTAATAGCACAACAGGTTACAATGGTTATTAAAATATAACTAAAGAAATTTCCAAATAACTAATAACTTAATAACACCTTGAGGGTTGAAAGTGAAAAGGCTAAAACGTTGGTATAAAAAAGGGATTATTGAAGCCGGATGCGATGAAGCCGGAAGGGGTTGCCTGGCAGGTCCCGTATTTGCAGCAGCCGTTATTTTGCCCTCCGATTTTTATTGTTCCATCCTCAATGATTCTAAAAAACTACCGGAAAAAATACGATATTTATTAAGAGACACCATTAAAAAAGAAGCTGTTGCATACACAGTAGCTATGGTAGACAACAACGAGATTGACGATCTGAATATTCTGAACGCCTCTTTCCTGGCAATGCATTTGGCCATTAACCAGCTAAGAATAAAACCCGGATTGTTAATCATTGACGGGAACCGGTTTAAAGCATACCCTTCAATCCCTCATCGTTGTATTGTTGGTGGCGATGGTAAATATCTGTCCATCGCGGCAGCTTCGGTTCTGGCGAAAACCTACAGGGATGACTACATGATAAAGCTTCACCGGCAATATAAAAATTACGGGTGGGATAAAAACAAGGGTTATCCTACCAGGAAACATCGTGAGGCAATCGCTAAATTCGGGATAACACCCTGTCATAGAAAGTCATTCCGGCTGCTACCAGATTAGTTTTTGGCCTGCCAGTTGTCCGCATGCCGCATCAATATCTTTCCCCCTGCTTTTCCGAATGTTTACAATGAGATTCTTCCCTTTTAAAAATTCAGCAAAATCGTTGGTTTTCTCCGGGGTTGAAGGATGAAATAACTCGTTGCCGGCAGGATTGTATTCGATTAAGTTGATTTTGCACGGGACTACCTTGCAAAATTCAGCCAATTCCTTTGCATCCTGAATTGTGTCATTAAAATCCCTCAGCAATAAATATTCAAATGTGACCCTGTTCTTTGTTTTGGAATAATAATAGTTAAGTGCTTTAGAAAGCGAATCCAGAGAATTCGTTCTGTTTCCCGGAATAATTTTTTCTCTTTTTTTATCGTTAGTTGCATGTAACGACAGGGCAAGGTTAAACTTCACCTT
>DAOVQI010000074.1 GCA_030628785.1 Bacteroidota bacterium | reverse complement strand
TAGGGTTTTTTCCTTTCTACCATGTTTAGTTTTTGGATTTTAAAGTTGGGATTTATTTTAGATTTTGTCCCGATAGCTATCGGGATTGACCTTTGAACTTTCAGATCTACTGTTTTTCAATTAGTTTACAGAGTTCTGTTCTTAATTCCCTTTATTAATCAATTTGCGAAGCTATTTTCTTAACATATAATGCTGATATTAAGGGTATTTCGAATTTTAGGCATTTTTTTTTGTGGAAACGATGGAAACATTTATTCTAAAAGTTGTTTCCAAAGTTTTTTTATGTATATTTGCAGCATGAATCAGAAAACAGATGAATTATTCGTAAGAGTGTCGTGTCTTTTTAGCCGGTTTGGGATTAAAAGCCTGACCATGGATGATATTGCCCGTGAAATGGGAATTTCGAAAAAGACTCTATACCAGCAAGTTGAGGATAAAAGGGATCTTGTTAAAAAAGTCGTTGAGGTTGATTTACACAAACGGGCGGAATATTTTGCAATAATCAAAAACAGGAGCCTCAATGCAATCGAGGAGGTTTTTGAAGTGAACAAACTGATAAACAAAATGATTAAAGAAACAAATCCTGTCCGCGAATTTGACCTGCAGAAATATTATCCTGAAATATACGATGTTGTAAACCAGAGGAGGAGAGAGCGCATGTACCGGGCAATGAAAGAGAATTTACAAAAGGGGAAAAAGGAAGGTTTGTACAGAAAAGATCTGAAAGAAGAAATTATCTCCAAGCTATATATTGCGCGAATGGAAAATATGTTTCATAAGGATTTGGAAACCGTAATCGAATTTACTTCTCCTACATTTATCTATGAGGTGTTTGTTTACCACATCCGGGGAATTGCCTCGGAAAAAGGCATAAAATTTTTTGAAAAGAACATTTACCGGTTATATCCGGAAGAAAAATCGTGAGTCATGTTATCTTATAAAAAAGAAATAATATTTTGGAAAACCCTGTTTATTGGGTTATTGCTTTTTTGTATTATTAGTATAGCGGGTTTCTCCCAGGAAAAAATGTCGTTTTCCCTGAAGGAGGCACAGGACTACGCTATAAAAAACAATCTGAATGTCAGAAGTGCGTCACTGGATGTTGAAATTGCAAGGAAGAAGATATGGGAAACGACAGCAATTGGTTTACCACAAGTCATTGCCGGTGTTTCCTATACAAATAATCTACTTTTGGCAACCACATTGATTCCCAATTTCTTTCAGGGTAAACCCGATGAACTTATCGAAGTGAAATTTGGAACACAACATAATGCGAATGCCAACATTAGTGCAAACCAATTGGTTTTTAACGGACCATATATTGTCGGATTACAAGCAGCCAGTATTTTTAAAAAGTTTTCCGAACAAAACCTCGAAAAGTCGGAAATACTGGTGAAAGAAATGGTTATTCAAAATTTTTACCTGGTGTTGCTATCTGAAGAAACCGTTAAAATGCTAAAAGCAAATTATGAGAATTTAAGCAGGACACTGTTTGAAACCAGGGAATTATATAAAAACGGTTTTGCTGAAGAAACAGATGTTGACCAGCTTCAGGTAACAGTTACCTCATTGGAAAACAATATAAGATCAATGAAACGACAACTGGAAGTGTCTCTTAACCTGCTTAAGTACCAGATGGGATTGGATCAGGGTACCGAAATAATCTTAACCGAAAATTTAGGGGACATCTTATTACGGATCAATCTTGACGTTCTTTTAACAGAGAATTTTCAGATAAATAAACACATCGATTTCAAGTTAATGGATACACAGGAGAAACTTGCCCTCTTAAATTTGAAAAAGGAAAAAGCGGAATACCTTCCTTCTTTATCTGCATTCTACACAAATCAAAGGACTGCCATGAGAAATGAATTTAACTTTTTCAATTTCAATGAAAAATGGTTTGAATCCTCTATGCTTGGCTTTTCATTTAATATCCCAATTTTCAGCAGTGGGTCAAAAAGGTCGAAAATTAGCCAGAAACGACTGGAATTAGAAAAGTCAATCATTACGAAACAATTGCTGGAGCAAGGTCTTATCCTGGAAAACCAGCAGGCGCGCTACGATTTTTCAAATGCCCTGGAAAAGTATAAAAGTGAAAAAGAAAACGTTAATATTTCTAAAAAAGTGGCAGATCGAATGACAATTAAATATAAACAAGGAGTTGCCTCAAGCCTTGAATTAACCCAGACTAATAATCAGTATTTACAAACACAGGGCAATTTAACAACAGCTTTGGTGGAACTTTTAAATGCCAAAGTAAGACTGGACAAAGCATTAAACAAACTTTAAAAGGGCATTTTAAAAATGAAAAAATCATTTTACGTAGTCTTTATTCTCTTTATGGTTGCTTGTGCACCAAAGAGAGAGGAAAACCCAGGCAAGGATGAAAAGATTGCCATAAAGGTTCCTGTATTAATTGAAAATACAGCATTTAGAGCATTTAGCCATTTTATTGAAGTAATCGGAGTGGTGGAAGCGGAATATAACGCCGTTATCAGCTCAGAGATCAGTGGCCAAATTAAAAAGATTCATGTTCGTGAGGGGCAATTGGTAAAGAAGGGACAACTTATGGTTTCTTTAAACAGCAAGGTGACAGAAAGCACAATTGCCGAAGTCAAAACAGGTCTTGTACTGGCAAAGAAAATATACGAGAAACAAAAGGAATTATGGGAACAGAATATCGGATCCGAAATTCAATACCTTGAAGCCAAAACCTCTAAAGAATCTTCCGAAAACCGGTTAAAAACCCTTCAGGCCCAGTTGGAAATGGCCAGGATAAAAGCACCCTTTGAGGGAGTTGTCGAAGAAATTTACAGTAAAGAAGGCGAATTGGCAATCCCGGGTTTGCAATTAATTTATGTTGTCAATCTGTCAAAATTAAAAGTTGTGGCAGAGGTTTCAGAAACCTATCTTCCAAATATTAAAAAAGGCGATATGGCCATCCTGGAGTTTTCTTCATACCCGGATATAAAATTGAAAATACCAATAAGCCGGACAGGGAATGTTATAAATAAGCAAAACAGGACATTTAAGGTTGAATTTAATTTCGAAAATCCGGAATTGTTATTAAAACCAAATATTCTAACCACGGTGAAATTAAATGACTATTACACCGATTCGGCCCTTATCGTACCATCAATAATTATTAAACAGGATATGAAAGGTCCTTATCTCTATGTGGCCAGCGGAAATGGTGCTGATTCGTATGCAAAAAAAATCTATATTGAAAAGGGACGTTCGTATCAGGATGAAACCATAGTATTACAAGGTCTTGGAGAAGGACAAATGGTAATAACATCCGGGTATAATGAAGTTTATGACGGTATTGCCATAGAAATAAAGAATTAGGGTTTGGGAATCAAAACGGGTAAGGATATGAATGTTAAGCAAACTATTGACAGCATAGTAAGGGAGTTTAAATTAACCACCCTTGCACTGAAAAATAAAAATACGGTTTTCCTTTTAACACTTTTCATAGCTTTTTTTGGCCTGTATTCCTACACAAAGCTGGCAAAAGAGTTATTTCCCGAGATAGTGATACCTACGATATTGGTTCAAACACCCTATCCGGGTAACTCACCCCTGGATATTGAAAACCTTATCAGCCGGCCGATAGAAAAAGAAATTGAATCGATAAATGGAATTAAGGAATTAAGGTCAAATTCCATTCAGGATGCATCCATGGTTATCATAGAATTTAACACCAATGTGGATATTAATGATGCGTTACAGGATGTGAAAGATGCTGTTGACAAAGCAAAAAGTGAATTACCTGGTGATTTGTTAAGGGATCCTGTTGTTTTGGATATTGATGTTTCGGAATTTCCTATTCTTAACATAAATCTTTCAGGTGATTTTAGTATTGAAGAGTTAAAATTTTATGCTGAGTATCTTGAAGATAGAATTGAATCCATTGAGGAAATTTCAAAAGTCGAAATCAAAGGAATTAATGATAAGGAAATAAAAATCAATGTTGATCTGTATCGTTTGGAAGCCTATGAGCTTAATTTTTTTGATATCGAAAGTGCAATTATGGCGGAAAACATATCCATTTCAGGAGGCGAAATAAGACTGGGAAAAACCAGAAGGGCTATTAGAACAGTTGGAGAATTTACAGAAATAAGTGAAATTGAAAATATTATTGTAAAGAGTGATAATGGTAATATTATATATCTGAAAGATGTGGCTGATGTGATTGACGGGTATGAAGATCCAACCAATTTTGCCAGGCTCAACAAAAAAAATGTCATATCGCTGCAGGTTGTGAAAAAAAGCGGGGAAAATCTGCTTTCTGCAACCGACAAGATTTTTGAAATTATGGATAACGCACGAAACAGTAGCGTCATTCCGGCAAATATGACTGTTTCGTTTACAAACGACCAGTCCGATATGATCCGGAAACAATTAAATAACCTGGAAAACAGCATGATAATGGGAGTACTTCTGGTGGTGTTGGTCTTATTTTATTTCCTGGGTACACGAAATGCACTTTTTGTAGGTCTTGCAATTCCCATGTCGATGTTTACCAGCTTTATGATCCTGAGTTTGATCGGTTATAAGATCAATATGATCATTTTATTTGCCTTAATTCTGGCGTTGGGAATGCTGGTTGATAATGCCATTGTTGTGGTGGAAAACATCTACCGGTTTATCGACCGTGGATTTAAACCCTTCGAAGCGGCACGTCAAGCCGTTGGCGAAATTGCCGTTCCGATCATTGCTTCAACACTTACCACTTTGGCTGCCTTCCTGCCTTTGGCTTTCTGGGGAGGAGTGATAGGGTCGTTCATGAAATACCTTCCCATTACATTGATTATAGTCTTGTCTTCTTCACTGTTTGTGGCGTTGGTTATTATACCTGTTTTCTCTTCAACATTTATAAAACACGGGGAGAACCGGAATGATAATACTCCGCGTAAAAAACGAACATACAAGATTGTTGGAGGAATGGCCATTTTGGCTATTGTTCTGTACCTTATTAAATTCTATTTCCTGGCAAACATCTTATCCTTTCTTGCTGTCATAATTTTCCTGAACACTCTGTTTTTCTATAAAGCAGAGCGATGGTTTCAGAATGTTTTTTTGGTTTGGCTTGAAAATATTTATCTTAAAATATTACTCTTTGCTTTAAAGGGTAAAAATCCTTTTACCTTTTTTGGAGGGACGATTCTGTTGTTGCTTGCAACACTTATATTGTTCGGAATAAGGCGGCCCCAGGTAAACTTCTTTCCGGTTACCGAACCTTCCTATATAAACGTGATTGCTGAACTTCCGCTTGGGACTGATATTACAGCCACCGATTCAATGATAATGTTGCTGGAAGGGGATATTGATAACATATTAGCTGAAAACAACAAAATTGTCGAATCGGTCTTAACCACAGTCGGAACAGGCTCATCTGATGGTTTTAGTACAGGGGATGAGCCCAATAAGGGACTTATTACCATTACATTTGTTGATTATGAAGACCGGGACAAAACAAATACTTCCCGGATTTTGGCAGAGTTATCGGAATACCTCATAGGGAAATATCCTGGCGTGCTGATCTCGATGGAAAAAAATGAAATGGGTCCACCAACCGGGAGGCCAATCAGTATTGAAATTAGCGGTACAAACTTCGAAGAGTTAATCTATTGGACAGATTCTATTCAAAATTATATTGAACAATTGCCAGTGGAAGGTATTGAGGGACTAAAGATGGACCTTGATGTAGGCAAGCCTGAAATAATTGTCAATATCGATCGTGATAAAGCCAGACGGTTTGGTATTTCAACAATGGAAATAGCCAGCACAATCCGAACAGCTCTTTTTGGTAAAGAAATATCAGACTTTAAAGTGGGAGAAGAGGAATATCCGATTCAGTTGCGGTTAAAAGATGAAAACCGGTATAATATGGCCTCTTTATTGAACCTGAGAATTTCTTTCTGGGAAGAGGGGAAGTTGATTCAGATTCCTGTTTCATCCGTGGCTGATATTACATACAGCACAACTTACGGAGCCGTTAACCGCAAGGACATGAACAGGGTAATTACCCTTTATTCAAACATTTTAGAAGGGTATAACGGGACACAAATAAATACCAGGCTCAAAAATCTGTTAAAAGATTTTGATTTACCTGAAGGATACGAACTTAGCTTTACGGGCGAACAGGAAGAACAGCAGGAGTCAATGGCGTTTTTATCAAAGGCCATGTTAATTGCATTAGCATTGATTCTTGTAATACTGGTAACACAGTTTAATTCTTTGATCAAACCACTAATTATTATTGCAAGTGTTATTTTCAGTACAATTGGGGTTTTTGGGGGAATTTCAACGTTCAGGATGGATTTTATAATTGTAATGACAAGTATTGGCATAATCGCTCTGGCAGGCATTGTGGTAAATAATGCAATTGTTTTAATCGATTACATTGAATTACTAAAGGCCCGGAAAAGAAAAGAACTTGGTATGGAGGAAGATGCTTTTCTCCCCCTGAATATTGCTACAGAATGTGTGGTGCAGGGAGGAAAAACCAGACTAAGACCCGTATTGTTAACGGCAATCACAACAATATTAGGTCTTTTACCCCTGGCAACGGGAATGAACATAAATTTTAATACACTGCTTAATGATTTTAATCCTCAGTTCTATTTTGGCGGCGATATGGTAGCATTCTGGGGCCCGATTTCATGGACCATAATTTTCGGATTGACCTTTTCAACCTTTTTAACTTTAGTCATTGTCCCGGTAATGTACCGGATTAGCATTATTATTCAGAAAAAATTAATATACCTGTTTAATCCGGAAACAAGAAAACAGATAACACTATAATTTATTTTCAGAATAAAAACATGGCAATCAGAATAAAATCAAAATAAATTATAATTTTGTTATAGCAAATACTGAATTGCCCTTATGAAAAACCCACCTTCAACTGATCATGCTTTTGTATATTCCCTTTACCAGAGGATGTTAAAGGATCATTTAAATTATGCATACAAGGGGATTTTTACACAGGAAATTACCGATAGCTTAATAAACTTCATACAAGGTCTTCTGGAGATAACCGAAGGTAGTCGGAAAATCAAGAAAAGGGTATTTTATGTGATGATTGAATGCATACAAAACGTTACAAGGCATCAGGAAATGCCCGATAAAGCCCCACCACGAAGCGATGGAATGTTCCTTTTTCAAAGTAAAACAGGAATGTATAATATATCAATGGGTAATTTAATTGAAAACAAGCACATTGATTTACTGAAAGAAAAACTTGAGAAAGTTAATCAACTAAGTAAAGAAGAATTAAAGGAATATTACAAAACAGCATTGAAAAATACCGTTATTTCTGAAAAAGGTGGTGCCGGACTTGGATTGATAGAAATTGCGAGAAAATCAGGCAATCAACTGGGGTTTAAATTTTCAAAACTGGATGACAATTTTTCTTTTTTCTTTATGGATACCTTAATTAATGAGCTTGAGGATGCCAATTCAGAACAAATGCATTTTTTTAATGGTGTTGAAGTCACAGAAAAAGTAATGGATCTGATGGATTTGAACCATATCAATCTTCTTTATCGTGGTCAGTTTTCTGAACATAAGGCATTTGACATGTTGGATGTGATAGAAAATGTACGGTTTCATGAAGACCAGACCCCGTTGGTTAAAAAAAGAATATTCAGGGTTGTGGTTGAAATGCTTGAGAATATTTCCTTGCATGGTGCAGACCTAAAATGCCTGGCAGGTCAGAAAATTGGTATCTTGTTGATAGGGAGAGAGGGAAAAACAAATAGATTAATTACAGGGAATTTAATAATGAATGATTCAGTAAAAACCTTAGCAAAACAACTTGACTATATCAATAGTATGAATAAAAAAAAGCTGAATGATTTTTTTATCCGGAAACTTGATGATGAAGATATGTCGGATGTTAAAACGGATTTGGGTTTTGTGGATATGCGCATAAAGAGTGGTAACGCATTAAGTTACCAAATTGTTCCTGTTAATTCCGATT
Organism: Bacteroidota bacterium; assembly: GCA_030628785.1. Taxonomy (GTDB): domain Bacteria; phylum Bacteroidota; class Bacteroidia; order Bacteroidales; family VadinHA17; genus CAZEWS01. Next base: position 2,596 of record DAOVQI010000074.1, on the reverse strand, counting down.
GTTCGTTCTTCTCCCTCGAAGTGAATATTGAAGAAAAGAAAGACTAATTTTTGTGTTGACCATTTAATGGATTTCGCCGTATTTTTTTTCTATCCAGGTGTAATTCACGTTTCTTCCAGGCAATTAATCCATCCCTGAGGAGATATACTTTTTCAAACCCCCTTTCAACCAGGAGAGCACAAGCTGTTGTGCTTCGATTGCTGTCATCACAATACACAAAAAGAGGTTGTTCAAAATCAAGCGTGTCTGCCAAACGGAAAAGTTCAGAACTGTTGGGGGCAAGAATTGCATGGGGAATTCGCACCTTTCGGTATTCCTTGTATTCCCTGACATCAATCAGAACCTCATTTTCAACAAGGTTCATCTGGATGAAAAACTCATGTACATCTACCTCCTGAAAATCACCGGATTGTTTTTCCTGGGTAAATCCTGGAAAATTCAAAAGGAAGATAAAACAAGTAAGATTTGTAGCAAGAATTATTTTTCCGGTACCTCCCTTTCCTCTGGCAACAGTAATCTTCATTAAAATATTCTTTAAACCGGAATGTTACTATTTATTATATTTTTCAATTATTGTTTTGACATCAGACATTCTAAAATCATATATTCTGCGTAATTTTCCCAATGCTCTGCTATTAGAAACCGATTGTGGTATTCCGAGTTGCTGCTTTAAATAATCAACCGGAACATTGTGCTTTTCAGAAACTTCGAGGATTGTCATAAATCCTCTGATGTCCAAAAGGCTTTCCTGATGGTCATGTGTTTGTATGGAAAAATCGTGTGTGTCTGGAGTTTCAATAATTTTTTCTGTAACTTTATATTCCTGGTCCTTTATTCCGGGTTGAATCTCTTTTTTCGCTTCTTTGATTTCTTCCTTTACCGCTTTTTCAGAAGGTTCTGTTATTTCAAAATCAGTATTAATATTTCTCTGTCTGCCCCTTCCCTGTTCAAGCTCTTGTATTTCGGGATTTATTATAAGAAAAGAAAAAACCAGGAATATACTGATAATGATGAATATTGTTGTTAAGGTTCGCCGCCACATTTTCTGCGGAATAAATTTACCGAACATTCCCAGAAGGATTTTCCAGTTAAGAAAAAGATGAAGCAAAAGCAATCCTAATAAAACAAAAGCAATAATAAGATGAATTTTTCCCCATTCATGTCTGTCCAATCCAAAGAAAAACATATCAAAATTTCTGCCGTATTTTTCCCACCTGTCAACTCCTGATATTAAGACATATTTCATTAAAAAACCTATTCCTGCAATTGCCATCATGCAGAGAAACATTGAAACATTAATTATCAATTTTATTGTGGATCTGTTAAACTTTTTTTTGCCATTCATTATTTTAAATTTAATATTTTAATGGTCGCATAAATTTTCTGTTGTTACCAATGTCCCGTTTAAAAAATCTCTAACCAGTTCTTCAGGTTTTTCTGCAGGAGCTCCTGTATATATATTTATTTTATTCTGGTTAAAGATAGAAATTGCACGCTGGCCCATACCTCCTGCAATCACATCGGTAACTCCCAACTCATGTAGCCAGGCTGGAAGCAAACCGGGTTGATGCGTGGGTGATTTTTTAGTGACAGAATTTCGAATTTCCTGTCCTTCTGTATCAAATATTTGAAAGTCATCACAATGTCCAAAATGAATACTTAGAATACCGTTTAATACGGGAATAGCTATCTTTTTCATATTTTAGATTCTCTTTTTATTTAAACATATAAATTTCAAACGGATCAGTATCCATTTGTGTTAAGACCGGTCCGCCCGCCCGCCTGAACGAATTAATTCGGGCAGGCTTTAAGCGGTCCGACCGGTAAGTTCAAATTATTCTTTTTCGGTTTGTAGTTTGGAAATACGATCTTGAACGTCTTTCAGGGATTTTTGAAAATCCTTTTCAACTTGTTTGAAATGTTCTAATTCATCCTTTTTACTTGGATAATAAGCATCGGTATCTGCAGGATAATCGTAGAAAGGAGCACTGCTCCAATATCTGCGATTCCAGCCAAATCGTCGTTGTTGACCTCTTCCAAAACCGAGTCCCCGGCCAAATCCTCTTCCGGGGTAAAAATTAGCAAATCCGGGCATATCGTTGCCTGTGCAAAAACCTAATGCACGGCCTGTCATTGGACCCAGCCCTTCAGGCCCTGTTCTGTCTCCTCTTGGCATAATAACCTCCTTTTTTAATTTGTACAGAAATTTTAAAGTTTATTAGTTTTTTTGATTAATAAGCGAATATCGAACAAGGATTACCTTCGGTGAGATCGCCCCGATAGCTATCGGGGCTAAGTTAACGATTTTTGATTTTTAAAGTTTTTTACTTCATCATTCATTATTCCTTATTCCTTGTTGGATATTCATTTTTTCATCAATTAATTTGTTTACTATGTTCTATTTTTATTTGTTTATCCTTAAACCTCTTGTCCTTCCTTAGCCTTAGCCTCAGCACGCTGTCGCTGAAGCTTTAGCGTAGGCGCCCTCAGCCTTATTCCACAATCATTAAAATTTAGTAGTTTCATTTGAATAGTATTAACCTTTTTAATTACTTTGTGAAGCTATGTTCTTATTTATACTTAACCTTTTGATTTA
>DAOVQI010000138.1 GCA_030628785.1 Bacteroidota bacterium | reverse complement strand
CTTAAACTTATTTGTTTCTTCACCTGATAACACGATTTTATCGGAAATCTGCTCATAAATAAGATATTTATCCGCAAATCCAAAGTGCTTTTTTTCAAAGTTCCCGTTATTGTTTACGGCGAATGCAAATCGTAAATTCATTTTTTTATTTTTTTTATTAAAATTTATATCTCTTTTATTTCAAAAATACTACCGCTTTTATCCTTAATAAAGATCAGATCAAAAGTTTCTCTTTTTATACGAATGCATTCATAACCGTTTTGTCCTAAGAAAGCAGGGTATAATAGCTATTCGGCAGGCTTATAAGGATCCCAGATAACCAGAATCAGCGCACCATTTTTTGATTCAAAGGGGCCATGATTTTCATGAGCGGAAATAATCCGGTAAGAGCCTGAAGGATAAGTTACTTCCTCACTGGCATACGCGCCTTTGAGCACTAAGTGTTGTTCCGTTGTAACATGAGAATGAGAGTCCATTTTAAATCCTTTCGGCAATTTTAGCAAGATTGTCTTGGCACTATTTTCATCTCTGAGGGTTTTCTTTAGTGTACCATCAGGATAATTATCCGCTTTTTCCCAATTCAATTCATCGAACAGATTTATTATATTTTTCATAATGCATTCCTCCATGTTTTTAATTAAAATGTTAGATTGTACAAATCAAAATAGTGACAATACATAAAAGTGTTATCCCTTGTTTTTAAGCAATTCTTCTCTTATCATTGTAGTACCGCATTTAGGGCATTTTAATGTGGTACATTTAACACCTTGTTGGTGTGGAACTTTTTCGCCACATTTTGCACAAATACAAAAGCCGCCTATTCCAAAACCGCCACCCTTATTTCGTCCACGTCCGCCACCACGGCCTAAACCTCTGCCGCTTCCGAGACCTAAATTTTTTCCTGAGTTATTCATTTTAATTTCCTCCTTAATTTTAAATTTTTAACTTTTTTTTTATTATTAATACTACAACATCCGCCATGTCCAAGTGCACCTGAAAGGTTAAGCAAGTTTGTGGATTTAATTTCCGGACATTAGGCAAATGAAATCTCAATATTCGTTTTAAACATATACCAAGCATCTGTAAAGAGAATAATATTATTTCTAAAATGTATATTCCCGCCTTCAATCTTTTTCCTGCCTGGCCATATCTATAGTCTTTAATTTTATGACATAAAGATAATGAACATATGTTCAAATCGCAAATGTTTTATTAAAAAAAAACAGCTCGGGTTTTCAATTCATCTATATCAACTTTTACTTTATGTCTATTAAATTTCCCAAATATGTCTACTGCTGATATCCATATATCTGTTTCTGATTTAGTACCATAAGAATCAGTTTGACTGAAAATAGAATCATCTATTTCTGACAAATGAGCAAACCAGCTTTTATAAGATGTTTTGCACCTGACGGCGCAAAACGGTTTTTTTTACAATATTTTGGTCTACCAACATTATGCCCCGCTGGGGCATTTTCCTAATTAAAGCCACGTAGTGGTTAAATGCCTGCCTGCCTGCTGCAGGCACGGAGTACCCGACCGAAGGGAGGGGGAGGTGGTTGATGCTTAGTTAAACAACCATCCCGTCCATCGCTGACGATCGGGACACCCCTCTTGGCCAGGAGGGGAATTTTGCGCTTTGCTCTCTTGCTGGAGACTGTTGACTGTTGACTGGAGACTTCTTCCTGCTATCCGTCCGTAGCAGGACAGGCTGCAACTGCCAATTTCCTGCAGACCCTGCCAGGTCATGAAGACGCTGGCAGGTCTTTCCCCAGCCGAATACAATTCGGCTCTACAATTCCTGCCTACTGCATACTGCTCTCTGCCTACTTATTCCTGCTACTGCAACTGCTACTCCCACCTCAGCCTTAGCCTTAGCCTCAGCCTATATTCATCAATCGTACCTCGGGTCTTTAACGGTTGGCAATTTTGCCATTTTCTCAACCTCCAGGCTTTGAAAATCAAAATCTTCCACAACCTTACCCAGAATCAGGTAGGTTCCTGATCCGCGGAACGGATATTTTTTAATGGATTGAGGAAAATGAACGGTATCAAAATACTCACCTTCCGAATCAATAAAAGAAGCGAAATGCATCCATTCGTTCCTGACTGTCTTGATATACTTGATCGTTACAAGATGCCCTGCCATCCTGACTTTCTTGCCAACATATTTTTTAAGGTCTCCTGCCCTGATATCTCCCCGGAAAGAAGTTTGTAGAAAGTCGAACCAGGAGAGGGTGACCGGAAAACCCAGCAATTCGATTTCATCATAAGCATCTTCCAGCCGGCTTTGGATCAGGGAAGGAAGTTTGTAGCGTTTCACCCCGGATTGAAAAAGAACAGGCCCGGATTCTGCCCCTTTACTTTTACCCAATAAAACATGCGCTTCCCACAATAACTGCTTTTTGGGTTTTTCAGTAAACCGGAAGGCATCAATCCGGATCAGGATAATCAACTGTTCAATACCAATGCTCACCCGGCCGGTAAAATCCTCAAGGCTGGAAAACGGCCCGTTTCTCTCTCTTTCTTTAGAAATAGTTTGCCCGATACTTGTTTCCAGGTTTTGAACATGAACAAAACCCAGGTAAATGTCCTTTTTGCTGATGGTTGTTGTATAATTACTATGATTCACGCATGGAAGCCTGATATTTGCTCCAAATCGTTTCGCTTCATGAACATATACCCAGGTACGGTAAAAACCTCCAAAATTGTTAATAACGGCTACCATGAATTCAAGTGGGAAATGAGCTTTAAGATAAAGGCTCTGGAAACTTTCCACTGCATAGGAAGCGGAATGGGCCTTTGAAAAAGAATATCCGGCAAAGGATTCAATCTGTCGCCATACTTCCCTGGTAATTTTATCGGGATATCCCCGGGATTTACAATTGTCAAAGAATTTCTTAACGATACGGCTGAATTCCTTTTTCCCACGGAACTTTCCGCTCATGGCTCTTCTGAGCACATCAGCATCAGCCAGGTCTAACCCGGCAAAATAATGACAGACCTTTAACACATCTTCCTGGTAAACCATTATTCCAAAGGTTTCCTCTAACTGTTCTTTCATTACCGGATGGATATATTCAAAATCGTCAGGATGATGGAAACGGTGGATATATTCCCTCATCATTCCCGAGCGGGCCACCCCCGGACGAATAATGGAACTGACAGCAACAAGGTTCAGGTAATTATCACAGCGTAGTTTTTGAAGCAATCCCCGCATGGAAGGACTTTCAACATAAAAACAACCCTTTGTTTCACCGGTTCTCAGCATTTTCCGCACTTTTTCATCCTTAATAAAATCCTTAATGGCATGTACATCCACTTTTATTCCTTTGTTTTTCCCGATGATCTCAGCGCTTTCCCTTATATGGCCTATTCCCCGCTGGCTCAGGATATCCAGTTTTTCAAATCCGATATCTTCTGCAACATACATGTCCCACTGGGTGGTTGGATAGCCTTTTGGTGGAAGATCAAGGGCAGTATAGCACGTAATGGGTTCTTCGGAAATCAGGATTCCCCCTGCGTGTATGCTTCTTAAATTAGGAAAATCTGCCATCAGTAAACCGGCAGAAAAAATTTTATCGGTAACTTCATTATGATTTATTTCAGCATCCGGCTGATCAATTAACGAGTCGATTTCAGGCTTTGGTAATCCGTACACCTTTCCTAATTCACGAATGATCGATTTTCCCTTGAAAGTGGAAATTGTTCCCAGTAAAGCCGTATGATTTCGCCCATAACGTTTAAAAATGTAATCAAGCACTTCATCACGTTCCTTCCATGAATAATCGATATCAAAATCTGGTGGACTGGTTCGTTTTGGGTTGATAAACCGTTCAAAATACAGGTTTAGTTCTATGGGATTTACGTTGGTGATCTTAAGGCAGTAAGCGACCACTGAATTTGCACCGCTTCCGCGGCCAACATGATAAAATCCCCTGGTTAGGGAATACCGGATAATATCCCATGTGATCAGAAAATACGAGGAAAAACCCAGGCGGTCGATGATCTCCAATTCATGCTGCACTCTCTTTGCTGCTTCCTGGTTATCTTTCCCATACCGGTATTCAAGGCCATCGAGGGTTAATTTTTCCAATAAAAGTTTGTCATCATAAGAGCTGCCCGTAAATGTTTTCTTGTTCTTATAGGTTTTAAAATCGAATTCAAATGAACAGGATTCCGTTATTATTTCGGTATTCCTGATGATTTGTGGATAGTTCCGATAAATTTTAATCAAATGATCCAAATAAAAAAACCGTTCATCCGGTCCGGAAAACTGATGAGGTTGTAATTTGCTTAACAAGGTGTTATGGTCAATTGCCCTGAGATGTTTATGCAGTTCATAACCGGCATTATCGATAAAACTAACGGGGTGCAGGATCATCAATTTGGATTGGTCGTGCCGGAATTTTGATGATAAAAGTTTCCTGAGCGAAAATGGCCGTATGCCAATGAACTCGTTTTCCTTCAGTTTTCCGGAAGGTATATTTTCATAAGGATAAATTGTATACACATGGCTAAATGCCGGTCCGGGGTAGGGAAGAGGTGTGCCGGATAAATTATGCCGGCTCAAAAACTCATTGATTTCCCTGAATCCTTCATTGTTTTTGGCAAGAGCAACATATAAGAGTTGATCACCGTCCCTGAATTCAATCCCGGCTATCGGATGTATGTTTTCCTGCCGGCAAATTTTTACAAAATCCAGCACCCCGGTCGAATTATTAATGTCAGTCAGCGCCAGGGCTTTTATATCTTTCTTTTTTGCCTCCCTGACAATTTTTTCAACCGGTAATGTTCCGTAACGCAGGCTGTAATAGGAATGGACATTCAAATACATTCTGTTTCTGGTTTGTGATTTAAAGTTTAAAGTTTATAATTTGTAGTTCCTGGTTTCAGGAGACTGGAGACTTATTCCTGCTACTACTACTTTCCCAGTACTCAGCAACCAGTATCAAATTCAACTACTTGATAACTACCTAATTACTAACAAGATAAAAGGCAAAAGTTTACCCTGTGAAACAGCAACTTCGTTGCTCCTGCTACGCAGGGTTTTACAGGGTAAAAAGCACAAAGTAATAACTGCCTAATAACCATCTAATTACTACTGAATTACTATCGAATGACTATCGTATGACCATTGAATGACTATCGAATGACCACTTAATAACAACCTAATTACTACTGAATTACTACTGAATTACTACTGAATTACTACTGAATAATCACCTAATAACGCGAGTTCCAATTTATCGGAACGAGCAATTATACCATCCGCCTTTAAGTTTTGTCGCCATTTCATTCCTGGCTTCTTCTGTAATTCCGGTTCCCTTTTCGATTTTTCCCTTAGCCTTAGACTTCTTCCTTTCCTCTATCTCCTCTTTTGTTTTAACCCCCACAGCCCTTTTAACCGCATTTCTGCCATACCGCTCCCTCAGTTTATCCATCGCCAGGTATAGTTTTACCATTTCCGGAGTATCTTCAAACATATTTAGTTGCTGAACTCCCCGTACCAGGTGGCTGAGCCTGACGCCAATCAGCCGGATCAGCATTCTGCGCTGGTAAAGCTTTTTAAATAATTCTTTCGCTGTTTCAATTAAAACATGATCAAATGAGGTGTAGGGAATGCGCTTTTGGAGGGTATGTGTATCGTAATTGGAGTAGCGGATCTTTACCGTTACACACGAAGTCAGCTTTTGTGCTTTCCTCAATTCAAAACCTGTTTTTTCCACCATAGCCGACAACAATTGGTTCATTTTAACAGTATCTATGCTATCCTTATCAAAGGTTCGTTCTGTGCTGACCGATTTTTGTTCAAAATATGGCATTACCGGGTTAATGTCGATACCATTGGCTTTTTTCCATATTACCACTCCGTTTTTACCCAATACTTTTTCCATCATATCAACAGGGATCAGGCTCAGGGTTCCTATGGTGGAAACACCCATGGAACGTAGCAAATGAAAGGTTTTTGTCCCGATCATCGGTATTTTTCCAATGGATAAAGGCGTAAGAAAAGGTGTTACCTGGTTTTGCAAAACCTGTAATTCACCATTGGGTTTGGCTTCTCCTGTTGCAATTTTCGAAACGGTTTTGTTTACTGATAATCCAAAGGAAACAGGCAAGCCGGTGTTTTTAATAATAGACCGGCGAAGTTCCCGGGTCCATTGCAGGGAGCCAAAAAACCTGTCCATTCCTGTAATATCCACATAATGTTCATCGATGGAAGCCTTTTCATACAACGGTGCTTTCTCTGCAATGATCTCGGTAACCATGTTGGAATATTTGCTGTACAATTCCATATCACCTCTGATAACCAGGGCATCAGGACACAGGTTCCGTGCCATTTTCATCGGCATCGCCGAACTTACACCAAATTGCCTTGCCTCATAGCTGCAACTGGCTACCACACCCCGGTCGGATGTGCCCCCGATAACAATGGGTTTCCCTTTCAGGCTACTGTTTTTGAGCCGCTCAACCGAAACAAAAAAAGTATCCAGATCAAGGTGAATAATGTTTCTTTTACTATTGTTCATTGTTACGTTGATAATTCTGTGTTCAAGGTTCCGAGTTTCGGGTTTTCAGTGCAGTTCTTAAAATTCTCCTCACCCGAAGGGAGGGGGAGGTGGTTGGATTGCCTGGTTTACCAACCACCCCTTCCGCTACCAAACACTGCCAGGTCAAGAAGACCCTGGCAGGTTATTCCCAGCTCAAATATTGTCAGGTCTTTTGCCAGCCGAATATAATTCGGCTCTACATTCGTCGCCCATTCACCGTTTCCAACAATTTAACAATTTAACCATTTAACAATTCAATAATACCATTAAAAACTTGTATTATTCAAATCTTTATATTATTTTTGATTAGTATTTAATCAAAAATGTGATTATAATATAATCATTTATTTAATATAAAACAAAATTTTTCGAAAAAAAACGACTTGCCATGTATTTTAGTTCAAACATCAAATTTTTAAGAAAACGCAGGGGGAGGACACAGGATGATGTAGCCTTTACCCTAAAAATGAAACGGTCAACCTTAAGTGGGTATGAAAACGAAGTGGCATATCCAAACCTTACTGTTTTGATCCTGTTCTCGAATTATTTCAACATATCCATTGACACACTTGTGAAAGTCAATCTGAAAGAACTCTCGGAAAGCCAGCTGTCTCAGTTGGAAAAAGGGTATGATGTATATATCAAAGGAAGTCGGTTGCGGGTGCTCGCAACAACTGTCGATCAGGGAAATGAAGAAAACATTGAACTGGTTCCTGAAAAGGCTAAGGCAGGATATAAAAACGGTTATGCCGATCCTGAATTTATTAAAGACCTGCCTACTTTTCAGTTCCCTTTCCTGTCAAGAAGCAAAAAATACCGGACATTTCAATTGAAAGGCGATTCTATGCTTCCTATTCCTGAAGGTTCATGGATTACAGGAGAATATGTGCAAGACTGGAATACGGTCATTAGTGGTTTTGCCTACATCGTATTTACCCTGGATGATGGAATTGTTTTTAAGATCGTTGAAAATCTGATCAGTGATAAAAATAAAATCATACTTTATTCTCTGAATCCAATCTATGAACCCTATGAGATTCATGTAACGGAAATCAAAGAAATCTGGAAATTCATTAATTACATCAGTTCAGAACTACCGGAACCAGCCTTACCACAGGATCATCTTACCAGCATGGTAGCGAAATTAAAACAGGAGGTAGATAAATTAAGCTCTCAAGTGAAATAAGGCTGAGGCTAAGGAAAAAAAATAAAGAAGAATTAAATTAATCTAATTAGAGTTTGTCCATAAACTAAAAAAGCTTGCTTAAGTATGAAATTCCAAACCACAAATAACAAAAAACAACCGAACGAAGTGAGCTCATGAACACCTTTGAAAATTAATTATTTTGTGAATAAATAAATTTCAAGTTCCATACCGATAGCTATCGGTACAAAACTCCAAACCCTTCTTAATAAAAGCAATAT
>DAOVQI010000010.1 GCA_030628785.1 Bacteroidota bacterium | reverse complement strand
GTTAAATGAAAAAAATATTGACAGAGAAACTAAATGCGTTGAAGGAGTTATGCAAAGCATATCATGTGGATAAGTTATATGTATTTGGTTCGGTCTGCACTGATAAATTCAATGAAAAGAGTGATATTGATTTTTTAGTTTCATTTCAACCAATGGATTACGGTGACTATGCCGATAATTATTTCAAACTGGCAGATAAACTGGAAGAATTATTCAAACGAAAAATAGACCTGACAACGGTAAACTCATTATCAAATCCATACTTTATAAAATCACTCGAAAAGACAAAAACAGCCTTATATGCTTGATAAAGTTAAAAAATTCCTTTACGATATTCAGATTTCAATAACTTCGATAGAAGAATATTTGGGAAAAGAGTGTGATTTTAATAAATATCAATCGAACAAAATGCTAAAACGGGCGGTTGAAAGAGAGTTTGAAATAATTGGAGAAGCAATGAACCGCATCGACAAGTTAGATTCAAAAATCAATCTCTCAAGTAAAACACAAATTATTGGTATGAGAAATAGGGTAATTCATGGATATGATAAAATCGATGACGGTATAATTTGGGGCACGATTATCCGACATTTACCTGGATTAAAAGAAGAAATCAAGAAATTATTGGAAGAATGAACAACAGGTTACAACAGGATTTTAGGCGCAGTTGAGTCAAAAAAAAGTCCCGTTCCGATAACCATCAGGATCGGGATTGGGCTAAACTCCTGATAATTAACCATCTGCCATAGGGGCATTGTATTGCCAGGCTGCTTTCTTTTGGACAGCGAAGCTAATTTTCCGGGTTAAGAGACTTGTGTAATTTACGGCGCATGCGGCTTTATCTCTTTTATTAAAGTTTGGCAATTGCGCCGTTGTTTAAGTGGGTTCTTCAAGTCCCCGGGATGTCACATAGTGATCCCTTCGGGGAATCCCGGGGCTATAAAGCTGTATCTCTCCAACCCCTAAGGGGTTGAAATCATTTGATTAACATATCTGCGAAATATTATAAGTCCTTTGGATTTGTTAATTGGTTAATGTAATTTTAAACCAACAACAAGTGCACATATGAAAAATAACGGCAATGTCTTTATGCAATCGTTGCCAACCATAGCATCTGACATACTACTGCAATTTAAAGTTTCCATATATTAGAACTTTTCACTATATTTGTTACATGATTAAAATTGATTCATGAAACAGAAATTTGAAGTAATATTACTTGGAGAAGTATGGGATTTATTGGATAACCTTGATGAAAAGGTAAAAGATAAGATACTTTACAATGTAGATAAATCAAAGTTTGTTAATGACCCAAAACTCTTTAAGAAACTAGACGATGACATCTGGGAATTTCGGACAAAATATCGCCGACTTCACTATAGGCTACTTTCCTTCTGGGATAAAACAGACAATGTTGAGACTTTAGTGGTTGCGACACATGGAATTATTAAGAAAACGGGTAAAGTTCCTAAAAGTGAGATTGAAAAAGCAAGAGCGATTATGAGATTGTATTTTAATGAAAAAAATAAAAAAAGATGATTATGGAAAAGGCTACAAACTTGAGAGTATACACCTTGGACCAAGCAAAAGACAAGCATATTGGCAAGGTTGGAACAGAAAAAAGAGATAGATACGAGTACGAACTAAAGCTCGAAATCTTGGGCGAAATGATTAAGCAAGCACGTAAAGAGAGAAAATTAACTCAATCAGAGCTAGGCAAATTGATTGGTGTGCAAAAATCACAGATATCGCGGATTGAAAGAAATACTAAAAATGTAACTCTTGAGACGATATTGAGAGTTTTTAGAGCTTTGAAGGCAAAAGTTAATTTTAACGTCGAATTGCTTGATGGAGATATAAAGATTGCATAAAAGCTACAGGTTGGCAACACATGGTATAGTCAATAAGGATTTCGGTGGTATGCGAAGCTCATCACCCGCATCAACTTCGGTGTATCTTAATAGGTTGTCAAGCCCGCAATTCCTTACTGGCCATACCATCAAACGTTAACGGCAAGGTGTCAAAACAAAAGATAATGCTAGGCGAAGTAGAAAATGGCCATCATGCAAAGCAAGAGAATGCCAGCCCCTTCCCTACAACCGTCCCGGCGGCTGCCATACACTTGCTTTTTTAGCCTGAACATTATATCACATGCAATATGTATGAAAAACACGAAAAATTCATTATTAAATCTTAATCCGGAAATTAAAAAGCATGGCGGTTTAGAAATACCTGTATATAGAATAATCCCATTTAAGTATCTGTTAGACATATTAATAAACAAGGAACTAACTTTTACTCAAACAAAAACATGGGAAGACACTTATGAAAATTATCTTTTAAAATCAAGGTATAACATTGGTTTATTAAAAGGTAGACAGTTAGAGTGGTATCAAAATAATTATTATGGTATATGTTTTACGCTAAAAAGAGAATCGGATGCATTATGGAGAATATATTCAAATGATAAATCAAGTGTTAGAATAAAAACAAAAATTTCATCTATTTCAAGTTTGGTTAATCATATAAAAAATAATGACGAAATAATTAATACCATCCAAGTTGATAAGGTCAAATATCTAACATTAAAAAGAATAAAAGAACATTATGCACAAATAGAAGTTAGTGAGATAGTTGATAATTTCACATCATATATCATGGATTCTATGTTTATTAAAAGAACTGAATTCCAACATGAAAAGAATTGAGGGTTATCATAAACAAAACCACGATTACTCAAGATAATTTAGCTCCAAAAACCATCATCAAATACCCAATTGATCCAAATAAGTTCATTGAACAAATAGTTTTTGACCCAAGATTAGATTTTAAAATATACACAAACATGAAGAAAACATTGAGAATAATTGGCTATAAAAACTTAATATTAAGATCAAAGCTATATAGTTATGAAGATATTGAATTCAAGCAATAGGTGAAAGTTTAGAATAAATATGTTAGTAAATTTGCAATGATCCCAATTACTAAAACGCATCCTGATTTAGTTAAACAATGGCATCCAACAAAAAACACGATCAAACCATCTGAAATATTAGCTGGTAGTAATAAAAAAGTCTGGTGGAAATGCCCAAAAGGTGATGATCATGTATGGAAAGCATCACCAAATCAAAGACTTGATAAAAATAAAGTTAGAGCTTGCCCAATTTGTACAAAAAGAATTATCATTAAGTCAAATAGCCTTGCGACAACACATCCAGATATTGCAAAAGAATGGGATTATGAAAAAAACTCACCATTAACACCCTGCCAAATCCCTTCTGGTAGAAACACAAAATATTTTTGGAAATGTAAAAATGGTCATTCATATCCAGCTTCACCAAATGCAAGAACCATTAAGAAAACTGGTTGTCCTGTTTGTAGTGGTAATATTGTAAGTTGTCAAAACAGCTTAAAAGCAAGAAGACCTGATTTAGCAAAAGAATGGCATCCATCAAAAAATGGAGAGAAAACACCTGAAAATACGACAATTCGTTCTCATAAAGAGATATGGTGGCAGTGTAAAAAAAATCCAAACCATATATGGCCAGCTACGCCATCAAATAGAAGCAGAAAAAGCGGGGGTGATTGTCCAATCTGCTCTAATAGGCTACTAGCTCCAGACGGTTCAAACTCGCTTTTAAATGTGTATCCAGAATTGGCAGAACTATGGCATCCTACAAAGAATGGAAGTCTTACTCCTGACAAAGTTGTTGCAGGTGGTGAAACTGTTTATTCCTGGAAATGCCCCAAAGGAAGTGACCATGAATGGCCATCTTCAATTCATAGGATTCGCAGGAATATGAAAAGACATTCAGGAACAGGTTGTCCTGTATGTAGAGGTCTAAAAGTTGTTAAAAGTAATTGTCTGGCAACCACACATCCTAAAATTGTAAAATATTGGGACTATGAGAAAAATGAAGAACTTACTCCTTACAAGGTAACAGCCTATTCAAACAAACAAGTTTTTTGGAAATGCCACATCATTCCCAGACATCAATGGAAAGGAACTGTAAATAATAGAACAAATAGTAGCATCGGATGCAAATATTGTCATAAGATTATTCAAAAATCTTTTGAAGAAAGGGTATTACTTTTTGAATTAAAAGATATTTGGCCCAGCATTGCGGAAGAGGGAGCATATATCACAAGAACAAAAAAAAAGACTTATGCACCGAAGTGGGATATTGATATTTATATTCCTGAATTAAAAATTGCAATTGAATATGATGGTGCGTATTATCATATGAAGGGACCAAAAAGAAAAACAGACAAAGAAAAAACCGAAGATCTAGAATCTCAGGGAATTACAGTAATTCACGTTATGCAAGCCCCTCTTCTGCCATTTAATGAGAACATTGATGTCGTATTTAGAAAATTCCATGGTAAAACGCTAACCAACCAAACTCTTATGAAGGTTGTCATGCTTAAAAAAGAATTAATTCATAAGACAGATTTGAGAAAAATTTATGCCTATATCAATCAAAATGATTTGTGCAATGAAGAAGTTAGGGAAGATTTCTGGGAAGCCTTTACAACAAAGCTTATGCGTGAGCGTGAAGAAAGGAAGTATCTCAATAAGATTAGCTATCTTGATTATGAACAGGCTCGTGATTTTGCCAGAAGTGTAAAATTCACAAGCCAAACCGAATGGAAAATGTATGCAGCGGGTCAAATTCCCAATTTCCCTGGGAAACCCAAAGATGTGCCATCAGATCCATACTCTTTATATAAAGGTAAAGGCTGGAAAGATTGGGGAGATTGGCTTGGAATAGAGAAGGAGCAATGGAGGAATTTTGAAAAGGCAAAGGCATTTGTTCATTCCTTGAGGCTAAAAAATACAATGGAATGGAGACAATATATATATGGTCAATTAGATATCAAGAAACCAAATGATATTCCAAATTGTCCGGATAAAGTTTATAAAAACACAGGTTGGAAAAATATGAAGGACTGGTTAGGAACTGCAAAAGAAACCTAAGGATATTATTAACAATCTATTACCCTCCCTTCACCGTGCGGCACATTGCCCTTCGGGCAAAATGCCATTCGACCCTTCCCGCTGATAAAAAAAATAAACTAAATAGATATGAATCCGTGATAGAAGAAAAACACCCAGTCGTTGACAGCGTATGAATGAAAGCGGGATGTTAGTAGTAATTTGAAAAGATTCATCTTTGTTTAACCTTTATACTGGTGGATAAAAAATGAAAAATCGCTTTAACAACCCCGCCAGCACTTATACGCGAACCGTTATAAGTAATTTGATACAATATTATAATGAAAAAAAGCATAGTGATCCAGTTTATTTTACTTGTCTTTTTATTTTCGTATTCACACGAAAATGAGAGAGATTTTTATAATCTAGCAGTTTAACTTAAACCAATAGCAACACTTAAAATTAGAGTAATATTTTTAAATTATTTAGGTATATTTGCTAAATAAAATGTTAAATATTTAATAAGAAAACTACCATGAAAAGAAATTACACATTGATAAGTATTGTCTTGGCTTTTGTTGTAAGCACAATATTTTCGCTTGACGCATACGCAATGAAAAAAAAGGTTCAACTTAGCGTATCAGAACCCGATGCAGAAATATATATTGACGGAAAACTTATGGGGAAAGGACAAGCTGAGGTATTAATATTAAAAAACAGTTGTGTTACCGTTAAGGTTGAGAAAGTAGGATATTTAAAAGAAACTATTACTTTCTGCAACAAAAAACACAGCGCCACACCACCAAAAACCTATTACATGGAAATGAGGCGCGATGATGCATATGATGCCTCTATTCAAACAGATATTGCAAATATCGACATTGAGTTAAGAACCAATAAAAGCGAAGAAGACGCATGGAAACTGCTCAGCATGATAGTAACATCATATTTTGATGTAATTGAAGTAACCGATAGAGAAACAGGTTACCTGCGAACATCATGGGTTGTTCAAACATTTAAACAAAACACTATTCGTACCCGTTTGATTATTAAACTTGGTAATACTGCCCCGTTAACCTATAAAATCAAGCTTATTAGCGAAGAATCAAAAGTGTCCGGTACAAGTGTTAAGAGTGATGAGCTTTACCGTGAATGGGACAGGGTTCTAAGAAAATATGAAAGCATTTTTGATGAATTACAATCGCGCTTAAACAAATAAAAGTGATTTTTTTATATCATAAGGGTTATCAGCAAAACTGGTAACGCTTTTTTTTGCTCCATTTTCCAATAAGCCTGTTTATCATCCTCATCCGGTGTGCCATCGTATAACAACAGCATATACGCTGTGGGCTTCGCCCTTGCCCTTCGGGACATTGTTCCATACGGTCGCAACATCGTATATGCTGAAACCGTTAATTGCATCCGAAAAATAAAAATGCGACTTTGTCATTTCTATTTCAAAAGGAGAAATGAAATTGGAACACATTCGTACCTGTATTAAAAAGGCTGTGTGAAAATAAAGATAAATGACTAAGGAGCTGTATCAAAACCTGGATTGTGTGAGCGAATTAACCCCGACAGGGTTCAAACCCATGTCGGGGTTAAGAATATTATAGTCTTAACCCTTCTTATGCTGAAAGTGGTATTCTGAGATTTTGTTAAAGACCCTTAGGGTTTTTGTGCCGGAGGCATTCCTTTGGAAGAAACCCTAAGGGTCTGGTGAATATCTGCAGGTATGATCAATAGCAAAATTCATTGGATTTATTGAAGCCTGCATATGGATCTTTATTCAGAGTCTAATTTGCACATAGGCTCCGTATGGATTATTAAATATATATTTTTTACTCAAGTTTTTTTCTGGTTTTTTTCAGTACATTTAGTGAGGCGAATCGGTCAATAAGTAAATCAGGTTTTAAATTTTAGTCATTTTCAATTTTACATTTTAATCATTTCAATTTTGAGGTATTGTTAATGTTTAATTTATTTTTTCTTTAAGGGAGTTCTTCGAACAATTAACTATTAACCAATAACTAATAACTGCCTGAAAAATTCATTTAACCAAGCGTAACGATTACAGAGGAGGTAATTTTTCAGGCTAAAGATTATGTCAAAACTCCAGGTATACAAAGCTTCTGCAGGTTCCGGAAAGACCTTTACCCTGGCAAAGGAATATCTGAAACATCTGTTCGCCAATCCGACCGTTTACCGGAACATACTGGCAGTTACTTTTACGAACAAAGCTACTGCTGAGATGAAAAACCGTATTATTACAGAATTGAGCCGGTTGGCTGAGGGCTCTGAATCAGCGTATATTCGTAGTGATGACCCAGACATAAAATTAACTCCGCAGCAAATTCAAAGTCGTGCACAGTATATCCTGAATCTTCTTTTACACGATTATTCAAGATTCTCTGTTCAGACCATTGACAAGTTTTTTCAGCAGGTGATCCATTCATTTAGCAGGGAAATGGGAATCCAGACCGGCTTTAACCTTGAACTGGATGACGAAAAAGTTCTGAATGAAATTATTGACACTATTTGGGTTGGTCTGGAAAAGAATGAATCATTAAAAAACTGGCTCGTAAGGTTTGCAGAAAGTAAGATTGAGGAAGCAAAAAGCTGGAATATCAGACATGATATATTGCAACTTGGAAAAGAGGTATTTAAGGAACACTTTAAACGATTCGATACCCAATTGATTAAAAAGCTGGATAATAAGGATTTCCTTCAGGAATATCTTGGTAACCTTAATCAGATCAGGTCTCAATTTAGGAATACCCTGAAGAACTACGGGAAACAGGGACTGGACCTGATGGAAAAGCACAGTCTTGAAATTGCCGATTTTTATTACGGTACAACCGGATTTGCTAACCATTTTAAAAAACTATATGAACAGAATATTTCCGACCCTTCGAACCGGACAAGGGAAGCTATGAACAATCCTGAAAAATGGTATAAACAGGACTCCGGTAAAATTTCTCAAATCATTAAGGCATACGAGGATGGGATGAATGAAACCCTTTGTCAGGCTGTTTTTTATTATGATTCCAACAAAATTGATTATAACACTGCTGATTGCATCTTATCCCTGATATATACCCTGGGAATCCTTACCGATCTTTCCAAAAAGATAAAGGAATATTCTTTTCAAAAAAACGTGTTTTTAATTTCTGATGCTGCTGTGCTGATCCAAAAAATCATTGACGGGAATGAAACCCCGTTTATTTACGAAAAGACCGGGTATGTCTTTAAAAAGTACATGATCGATGAATTTCAGGATACATCACAGGTTCAATGGGACAATTTTAAACCTCTCATTAGCAATAGCCTTTCAGAGGACCAAGACTGCCTGGTTGTTGGTGATGTTAAGCAGTCGATTTACAGATGGAGGAACAGTGACTGGAAGATCCTGTCGGACCGGTTGAAAAAGGATTTTGAAGTCCAGGGGATAGAAATACGAAATTTGGGCTATAACTGGAGAAGCAGGAAAAACATTGTTGATTTTAACAATACCTTGTTTTTTCACGCCTCGAAAACAGTCGAAGATCAGTTTTGGTCATCTGTACCGGAAGAGTATAAAACAGTGGATGAAATCAGTGATCTCCGTACGAAAATTTCAGATAGCTATTCCGGCTTGATTCAACAACTACCCCAAAAAGAAAAAGTATCCGGAGGTTCGGTTCAGGTTACTTTTTTTGAGGAAGAAAAAAATGGATGGCGTGAACAGGTAAATCAGGAAATACCGGTATTGATCGAAGAACTTCAGGACAAGGGGATTCAATTGGGAGAAATCGCCATTTTAGTACGTAGCAAAAAAGATGGAAGGGAAATAGTCGAGACACTGTTAAAACATAAAAATAAGCAACAAACCCCGTACCGGTACAATTATGATGTTATATCCAATGAATCTCTGTACTTAAAAAGTTCATCAGCAGTTAATTTCATTATTTCCCTTTTGAAATATATCATTTCACACGAAGATAAAATAAACCTTGTATTTCTATTAAGTGAATACAATTTTTATTTAAAAAAGGAACCGGAGGTTGAAAATAAACTTTTCGATCTCTGTTTTTCTGAAGACAAAAAAACAACCGAAAAACTAAAGGAGTTTTTATATCATACTTTCCCGGAAGATTTGAAAACCTTTAAAAATCTCCCCTTATATGAATTAACCGAAAAAATAATTCTTTTATTCGGTTTAAACCGGATAAAAGATGAAGTTCCTTATCTTCAAGCTTTTCAGGATATTGTTGTTGAATATACCAGAAAGGAGACATCTGATATAACATCCTTTATGGAATGGTGGGAGAAGGAGGGGCAACAAAAGACCCTTGCCGTTTCCGGTCAGCAAAATGCAATACGTGTATTAACCATCCATAAGGCGAAAGGATTGGAATTCAGGGTAGTCATTATTCCTTATTGTAACTGGACAATCGATCATAGTCCAAGCCCCCCTCAGATCATTTGGTGCAGGCCATATAAAAAACCGTTCAGTAATCTTGACCTGGTACCGCTGAAGTATTATTCACGATTATCCGGTACCATTTTCTACAAGGATTACTATTATGAGAAAATCCATGCTTATGTGGACAATCTCAATTTATTATATGTAGCATTTACGCGGGCTGCCGGGGAACTCTATGTTTTTGCACCTGAACCAAAGAGGAATAACCTGAAAACGGTGGCTGATCTTCTATACAGTACGTTCACTGAGAATTTGACAGCAGCCGGTTCCCAGCCATCTGAAGTTCGAAGTTTAATTGAATTTGATCAATACTGGAATCCGGAGAAAAAACAATTGTCCATTGGCGGGGGGCAAATTGAACCTTCAGAACCGGGTTTAACTACCGCTGAAATGAAACTTACGGAATATTCAACCTGGCCGGTTGAAAGCAGACTGAGGTTAAGTTTGAAAAGTCCGGAATATTTTCTTTTAGAAGAAAAAAATAAACAACAAAAGATCAATTATGGAAAAATAATGCATGAAGTGTTTCAATTCATATATACGAAAAATGACATAGACAAAGCCATAAAAAAATTAACCATCGAAGGTAAAATTGCAACGGATGAAGTTGTGACTGTAAAAAACCGTGTACTGAAGGCCTTGCAGAATCCAAGGGCTGAGAAATGGTTTAATGGGGACTGGGAGGTAAAAACAGAGGCTGATATTCTTCTGAAAAAAGGAAAAACAAGACGTCCTGACCGTGTTTTAATACGTGAAAAACATACGATTGTGATCGATTATAAATTTGGTGATATAGAGAAACAGTCATATCTAACTCAGATACGGGAATATATGAAATATCTGAGACTTATGGGATTTGATCCGGTAGAAGGATATATCTGGTATATTGAACAGGATAAGATTATTACAGCATAAATAATCTGCAACTATTTTGTGTGTTGGGATGAAAAAGACGGAATGATGGAACCATTCTGTGAGCAAAGCGAACAGAATGTCTCACGAGCGAGTAACTAACGTTTTGCGCAGCAAAACCTCACGCTTGTCCCGTTTTTTCGGGGAGTAGCATGTGTGTTAGATTGTGGGAACGAGTAATTTCGGATACCGGATTCTTATTTCGGGTTCCAGGTTTTTAGACTAACACCAAATTCTCCTCCTTGGAAAGGAGGAGTACCCGACCGAAGGGAGGGGGAGGTGGTTGATTTTTCGGATACTATTTCCCGTTGTTGTGTTTAGCTAATAACGTATAACATATAACGTATAACATATAGAGCTGAAATACAATTCATTTATTGATGACAAAAGAACGGATATATAGATGGGGATATAGCAGAAGGTTTAATGCCTATGCCAATTATTTTAAGGAAGTTTTTGGCGAACGGGTGCAAAAAGTAAGCATTGATGCCGGCTTTACCTGCCCGAACCGGGATGGTACTGCCGGCTGGGGAGGATGTACTTTTTGCAATAACGATGCCTTTAATCCTTCCTATTGTACGGCTGAAAAATCCGTCAGGCAACAATTGGAAGAGGGCATAAAATTTCACAAAACCCGGTACAGGAGGAGTTCAAAATACCTGGCTTATTTTCAAGCGTATTCGAACACATATGCGTCTCTCGATAAATTAATAGAAAAGTATGATGAGGCGTTAAACTTTCCTAATGTGATTGGCCTGGTCATTGGAACCAGACCTGATTGTATCGATAAAGAGAAACTGGATTATTTCAGGAAACTTGCAGAAAAGGTTTATTTGATCATTGAATATGGTATTGAATCCTGTTACAACAAAACCCTGAAACGGATCAACAGGGGACATACCTTTGAACAGAGTGTGTATGCTGTTAAAGAAACGGCAAAAAGAGGGATCAGAACAGGTGCACATTTAATATTCGGGTTGCCGGGCGAGACCAGAAAGGAAATGCTGGATGAAGCAGGTATTATTTCCAGGCTCCCTCTTGACAATGTCAAGTTTCACCAGCTTCAAATCATTAAAAGAACGGCAATGGAGAGGGAGTATAAAAGAGCTCCCGGAAATTTTGACCTTTTTTCATGGGAAGAATACCTGGAGTTTTTAATAAAATTTCTGGAACGGCTAAATCCTGAATTCGTAGTGGAACGGTTCACAGGCGAAGCCCCGCCTCGTTTTCTTGCCGGTCCCCGCTGGGGACTGAAAAGAACCGATCAAATTCTGAACCTTATCGAAGAACGGCTGGACGAAAAAGATACATGGCAGGGGAAGAGGTATAATTAGAAGAAAATAGTAAACAAATTAATTGATGAAAAAATGAATATCCAATATCCAACAAGGAACTTAACCCCGATAGCGAATAATAATGAATGATGAAGGAAAAAACTTCAAAAATCAAAAATCGTTAACTTAGCGAACAAAGCGAAGCGTTCTCACGATCCACCGACTGGCGGAGAGTAACCGATCTCACCGAAGGTAATCTTTGTTCGATATTCGCTTATTAATACTAATAAACTTTGAACTTAGTCACGCTGCAAGCGTGACGATCTCATGAACGAAGTGAGTAAATTCCGATACATATAAATTAGTAAATAGTTACAGATAAGAACTAATTGAAATGCAAACAATTCGTCCGCCTTGGCGGACAGAAAGACAATAGCCAGCCATTTTAATGGCTGGTAAAGGATGTTTATAAAGAAAGAAACGTCCCGCTGGCGGGACTGAAAGAAATAAATAAAAATGTTATCATGGGAAATTCATACATCAGTTGTTATGTACATTACGTATTCTCAACCAAGAAACAACGTAAATGGTTGAAACCTGAAATACGAGAACAATTATATCCATATTTCGGAGGAATTGGACGAGAAAAGAAATTCAAACTAATAAAAGCTGGTGGTGTAGAAGACCATTCACATTTACTTGTTTCTCTACCCTCAACAATAACGATCGCACAAGCTATTCAATATTTAAAGGGAGGATCATCTAAATGGATTCATGAGAAGTTTCAGGATATGATGGATTTTTCATGGCAGGAAGGATACGGAGCTTTTAGTATCGGAGTTTCGCAATTAGAAAATACAATTAATTATATTAACCGTCAGGTAGAACATCATAAGAAAAAAACTTTTCGGGAAGAATTTATTGAGATCCTAAATTATCATGGAATTGCATTTGAGGAAAAATATTTATTATGATTCTTTCCCGCCTGCGGACGGGCAGGCAAGCCCTACGGGCTGAGATTTTTATATAGCCCAAATTCCCAGCCGGTAAACCGGCTGGCTATTACCTGTAAGTCCCTACGGGACGAATGCTTAGAATAACAGGTAATTGCATAATTGCCAGAAAACAATGGATAACTTCTTATTCCATATCGCACGTCATATTTATGAGAAGCATTCAGCCGATCTGGGTGATTGCTGCATTATTTTTCCCAACCGCCGTGCAGGGCTGTTTTTTAGTCATTACCTTTCCGAAATAACTGATAAACCCATATGGTCGCCGGCTTTTCTTACCATTAATGAATTGATGCAGGAATTTTCTGACCTTATGATCGCTGACAACCTGATCCTTATATTTGAACTTTATAAAGTTTTCAGGGATAAGAAAAAAACTCCTGAAAATTTCGATGAATTTTATTACTGGGGAGAAATGCTGCTTAATGATTTTGACGATATCGATAAACATCTTGTCAATTCACATGATTTATTTCAAAACCTTGCCGCTCTTAAAGACATCCAGGATCAGTTCAAGTATCTGAGTGAAAGCCAGTTGGAAGCCATCGAAAATTTTTGGGGTAGTTTTAAGAAGGATCAATATTCGGATCATCAGGAAGATTTCATCCGGTTGTGGAATGTTTTGTTTGATATATATAAACTTTTTAACCGTAATCTTGAGCAAAAAAAGATAGCTTATGAAGGAATGGTATACAGGCAGGTTGTTAAAAAGATCCGGGAAAATACAAATCCGGCTTTGGCCTGTAAAACTTATATTTTTATTGGCTTTAATGCCCTGAACCCTTGTGAAGAAATTCTGTTTGAATATCTGAAAAAGGAAAACAAAGCAGAATTTTTCTGGGATTATGATGAGCACTACCTTGGTAATCAATATCACGAAGCTGGATTCTTTATCCGGAAAAACTTTAAAAAATACCCTTCTTTTCAAGATGATTTTTCTTTTAATCACTTAACCCGGACAGATAAGAACATTGAAATTATTTCGGTACCGTCTGATGTCGGCCAAACAAAACTGATCAATCAGGTACTTCAGAAGATCCATAATCCGGATGATATCAAATATTTTAACACTGCTGTTGTTCTTGCCGATGAACATTTATTAATGCCTGTTTTACATTCCATCCCTGAAGAAATCACTGAGATCAATGTTACTATGGGGTACCCGGTAAGGAATACTCCGGTGTTCAGCCTGGTAAAGAAAATCATTGAACTCCAACAATATATTAAAACAGGTTCCGGAGGGAATTTCCTGTTCTATTACAAACCGGTTTTATCAATCCTGAATCACCAGTACATAGCATCCCGTGATATCAGCGAGATAGAGACCCTGAGGAATAGCATTGTATCGCAAAATAAGATCTATCTTTCTCAGGAGGAATTATGGATACATGAACTGTTAAAATTGATTTTCAGGAAGATTAAGTCGCCTGAAGAAATGTCGGCTTACCTGATGGAAATCCTTTATTACCTGTTTGATAAAAATGAAACGGAGGAAGCAAATGGAGTTAACCCTTTAAGTCTGCATAAAGAGTACATATTCCATATTTATACCTCAATAAACAGGTTAAAAGAAATTCTAAAAGAAAAAGATGTAAAGATCAGCCTGGAAACATATTTTAAATTGCTGAATAAAATTGTCGAAAACATTAAAATACCTTTTACGGGTGAACCTTTGGCAGGATTGCAGATTATGGGAATACTCGAAACACGTGTGCTTGATTTTGAAAATCTAATTATCCTTTCAATGAATGAGGGCGTATTGCCCAAAACCAGTCCACCACATTCGTTTATTCCCTACAATTTAAGAAAGGGCTTTGGTTTACCAACAATCGAGCATCAGGATTCCATTTATGCTTATTATTTTTATCGTCTGATTCAGCGGGCAAAAAATGTTTATTTACTCTATAACAGCAGTCCGGATAATTTGCGATCGGGAGAAATGAGCCGGTTTTTAACCCAGTTAAAATTAGATCCCGGCATCAACGTTACTGAAAAAGATATGAGTTTTGAGATTAAGATAACCCCCGGAAAACAAATTCGCATCAGGAAATCATCGAAGATAAAGGAGATTTTGAATACGTACCATACCCGCTCTTCCAATCAAAAGTATCTTTCTCCAAGCGCGATCAATACCTGGCTGGATTGTTCACTAAGGTTTTATTTCCGCTATATTGCCGGGCTTGAGGAACCTGGTGAAGTCCTGGAAGATGCGGATCATGTTGTGTTTGGTAACCTGCTTCATAAGGCGATAAATGACTTGTACCAACGGTTCGGGGATCAGATAATCCAATCGAAAGACCTCCTGGATCTGAGAGAAGAATCAAACCTGGTTGAAAAAGCCATTAAGCAGGCGTTTGAAGAGGAGTTTAACCGGGGTTATCCTTTTGAACTGACTGGCAGAAACATTATTACCAGGGAAATTCTAAAGAAATACATAAATCAGATTCTTGAGGTTGATAGTAAATACGCCCCGTTTTCCATTGTTAGTCTTGAGAAATTCTATGGACATAACATAACTGCCCAAATCCATGGAACTTTAACAGAGATCTGTCTTGGAGGACGAATCGACCGGATCGACTGTAAGGACAACATTATCCGGATTATTGATTATAAGACAGGAAGGGCAAGTTATTCTTTTGCAGGAGTGGAAAGCCTGTTTCAACAGGGCGACAAGAACAGGAATAATGCCGTTTTTCAGACTTTTATATATTCACTTCTTTTTGTTCAAAACAATCCCGGAAAAATGGTAAGTCCGGGATTATATATCACAAGGGAAATTTTTAAGAACAATTTTGATTTTGGCATCCATCTTTCCCTTTCTTCTCCCAGGAAGAAAATAAAAATAGAGGATTTTTCAACTGTTAAGGATGATTTTATTATTTCACTTAAAGCACTGTTGGCTGAAATATTTCATCCGGATACCGAATTCAGACAGGTTGAGGATATTGAAATTTGTAAAACCTGTCCGTATGCAAAGATTTGTCACAGGGAATGATGGAATGATGGAATACTGGAATGATGGAATGATGGAAGAGTGAAGAAGTCGAAGAGTCGAAAGGTCTAAGGGTCGAAGAGTGCCCGCCCGTACCGTTCGGTACAGGCGGGGGTTACGGAACTTGGTACTGGTTCTCAGTGTTTTTCTAACACTAAATTCTCCTCCTTGGAAAGGAGGAGTCCCCGACCGAAGGGAGGGGGAGGTGGTTGATCCTTCAGACACTATTTCCAGGTGTTGGTTTTAGACTTTAAGTCATAACCGGTAACTCTTATCCTGAGCTTGTCCCGAATCCATCGAAGTGCTACCAAGAAACTACACTATTTGCTTGTGGATGTTTTGCACCATAATAATCAAACTCCGATGGAGTTTTAAAATTTGAGTTAATGTGGTTGTTTACTACAATAATCCAAGGCCGATGGCCTTGTAAAATCAATAAGAGAACCCTATCGGGGTTCGATTATTGTAGTATTGAAACAGATAATCAATCCCTTACAACTCTATCGGAGTTGGATTGAACTTTATTACTATAATGGAACACACTAATAATTCTCATCATGACCTTAGTTTTAGTTATTTATTTTTAACCGTACAAGAGGTTAGATAATGTTTTTTCTTATATAATCCTCATGTAGAAATTGATTTTGTTATTTTTGTAACCGTTAGTTCATTAAACGCCTTGCTCTCATGGTATTTGATTACTATAAATTTAAGGTTGAAATAAAGAATGTAAAATTCACTTCCGACGAGGGTATTGTTTTTCCAAAGACAGCAATTATTTCTTTTATAGCTGAAGATCAGGAAGTCATTTCAGTTGACCTTTTTGGGCACATCACTTCGGAAGAGATTTATAAGAAAATTGAAATCGGTGAGGCGTTGAACCTGAACCATTGTTATGTGAAAAACTTTTCTCTTTCGATTTACCGGGACAACAGGAACCTGGATAAAAACGAATATATAAAGCTCAAAGGATTTTCTGCACGGCATTCGTTTTTTGATTCAAAGTCAGGTACTGACTTTTCATTTGCTGAATTTGAAGATGGAGATCTGGATTTTGAATATTCGCATTTTGCAAGAGGTAAAGTATCCTTTAATTCAACAATAATAAGAAACGGTTTAGTAAATTTTTCAAACGTATTCTTCAGGGATGGTAATCTTGATTTTGCTAACTGCCATTTCGGTGAAGGGGAAGTTCATTTTAAAAATTCAGTTATTAAAAATGGTGTGAAAGATTTTCAGTATGCCGAGTTTGGTACTGGATTAATAACCTTTGCAAATACAGAGTTTGGTAGTGGAGAGGTATCTTTTATTAATACTCATTTTAATGAGGGAAATGTAAGTTTTAAAGTAACGCGGTTTGATAGTGGGAGTGTGGATTTCCGTTATGCTAAATTCGGCTTTGGTGATATTTCGTTCGAACGAACTGAATTCGGGAATTGCAAAGTGGATTTCCGTACTGTTGAGTTTAATGATGGCAGGGTGAATTTCAACCGTGCAGTTTTTGGTAACGGAGATGTGAATTTTGAGGGAGCGGAATTGAGAAATGGGAAATTCAGCTTTAAAAGAGCCATTCTGGGTTCAGGAGACTTTAATTTTGAACTGGTTGAATTTGATGGAGTGGATGTGGTGTTTGACCGTACTGATTTTGGCCAGGGGCCTGTTTCGTTTCACCAATCAAAATTCAGGCAATTATCCTTACAATCGTGTCATCTTGATCATTATTTCGATTTGCGTGTTGCAAGATGCGAATACATGGATTTGTCGGATACTATAGTTCGCGATATAATTGATCTAAAGCCTTATGATTTCGATATCGATGTTTCAATTCTGAATCTGGCCGGCATGCGTCTTTTGGGAACCATTTATATCGATTGGCAGAATAACCGGATTAAGGAAATGATCACCCGGCAGACTGAAACATCAGAGGCTGAAAAGGCGGAGCAATTCAGAGTGTTAAAGGAGAATTTCAACCAGACAGGTCAGTATAGTGATGAAGACAAATCCTATGTGGAATTCAAACGGCATGAGGCGCGGTCGCGATTGGAAAAATCTCTGAAAAAGAATAAATATAATGCCTTGTGGTACTATCCAATACATGGATTTAAGTGGCTTGTCCTTGACAAGGCCGGTCTTTATGCAACTGATCCCCTGAGGGTTCTTTTTTCAATGTTGGGTTGGTATGTTTTGTTCAGCTTTATTTATTTGATTTTGTATTACGTGGGAGCATCTGAAATATTATCTTCAACCGGACATGAACTTCCTGCGGTTGCCAGGGCATTTTATCATAGCGCCATTACTTTTCTTACAATTGGTTATGGCGACCATTTTCCCACGGGTGCATCACGAATTTTTTCCTCCATTGAAGGCTTTGCCGGAATGTTCCTGATGGCTTATTTTACTGTTTCCCTTGTCCGAAAAATTTTACGGTAGAATTAGCCGTGCCACGGTTCGAACCGTGACACGGCTAATCAACTCCCGCTTATAGTCTATAGATTGAAGAAATTTAAAAATGAGCAAAGGCACGATCAGATGCTTTATACTGTCTGCTGTGTGTATTTTTCTGGTAAATGATCTGCGTCACGGCACGGCCGGTACGGTAATGGAAACCCAAAAGGATACATTCGGGGCCGGGGCTAATCCTACAAATAATCCTATCGGGGGTGGTAAGGGCTATAATAGAATCATAACGCAGGGTGATTATCAAGTGAGGAACCTGGACCAACTTCTTGTTGCTCTCAGAAAGGCGAAAGCCGGTGAGATCATTTACATCGACAACGGCGCAGTAATTGACATGACCGGGAAGCGAGCAATCGTAATACCTGGCGGGGTGACGCTCGCCAGTGGACGTGGCGATTCCCCGGGAGCTTTGATCTTCACTAACGAAGATAAGGCAACTCCCTCAGGCGAGCAAGATCCCGGCAGGAGAGAGCGTTTTCACCTCTTTGAGGCAGGTGGTCTCAACGTACGCATCACCGGACTTCGTTTACGTGGTCCTGATCCCGAACGTAGGGGACGGTACGCTTTCATTAATTCCGATGGCATTTATTCAGTCCATTCCTGCTTAGAAGTAGACAATTGCGAATTATGGGACTGGAGTCATGGTGCGGTGTTCCTCAAGAAAGGTAAGGATGCATACATTCACCACAACTACATACATCATTGCCAGCGATCAGGGTTAGGGTACGGCGTTGTCCTTGATCAAGCTGAGGCTGTGATTGAGGCGAACATTTTCGATTGGTGTCGTCACGCTATCGCTGGTACAGGAAGACCTAATAGTGGCTATGAGGCGCGATACAATGTCGTTCTTGAAAATGCCAACGGACATAGCTTTGATATGCACGGTGGGGCAGACCGGAAAGACGGAACAAATGTAGCAGGTGATGGGATCAGTATCCATCATAATACCTTTCATGCTCGCGTTCGGCCAATCGTCATTCGGGGGAGGCCTACAGACAAGTGTGAGATACATCACAACTGGTTCCTGCATTCAGAGAACGTAAATGAAGCCGTGTTTCAGTTCAATGCCAAGGGTAATATAAAGGTTTTTCAAAATCAGTTTGGCAAAGGTGAAACCATTATTGACTAGAGCATGAATCCGGGTTTAGCAACATATCACTATATGACAAATCCAGAAATTCCGAATCCGTTAATTCAAGAAGTTTAATATACTTATTGCATTGGTCTTTTAGCCTTTTCTCACTAATTTCCCCGGTTGCATCAATTGCTTCTATTTCGACAAAAAATCCCAGGTCTTTTACATTATCAATATGGAATTTAACATTGTCTATAAAAAATATTTTTCTTCTTTTATCGACAATAACCGAAATGCCAAGGGTTTTGGTCAATATTTGTTTTAGTGTTCCAGAATCCCCGGTAGGTTTATAAAGCAGAATTTCAGATCTCTTTAATCCTTTTTGTTCATCCCGGATATAAAGTATAAGCGAATTTTCAATATTCCCTTCCCTGAGTTTCAGTTTTCCTTCATCAACTTGAAAATAGGTGTCGATCTGATGGTCTTCGCCAATAAACCTGGCATGGTTTTCAATTAGGATCTTTTCGATCTTTTCCGGATGCTCGTATTTAACCTTAATTTCTATGTTCAAAATATTCATTGTTATCCTATGTTTTCTCGCCTATGTAAAAATACACAGAATTTACTTTTCTAAATAATTATATTCTTCTAATCGCCAGATATCCTGAACGGTTAAAAGAGCTACTCTTGCAGGTAAACAGGAAGGAGCTGCACAAAAAGCATGTGTAAAGCGAACTCACGTTAAATATTAAAAATACCTGACAGTTATAAACAAATTGTAAATAGAAATTAAGGTTCATCCGAGAAATGCGTAGTTAAAAAAGCAAATGCATTATAATTGGAAGATGAGAATAATTCACCCTGTGAAATAAATCGAAGATTTATTGCAAAGCAATATTTCACAGGGTAAATTGATAAATAGCATAACTTTAATTACTTGAAAAAGAACAC
>DAOVQI010000272.1 GCA_030628785.1 Bacteroidota bacterium | reverse complement strand
CCCGGAAGTATTACACCCAATGCAATACCATATGATATCGGGTATATATATACCTCTACCCTTTGGGGTAGCGGATGTACAAGCTCTATAGTAAAACAAACGATAATTAATGCATTACCAATCGTATCCTTTGAACTGGAAGATAATTATAATATTGAAGGAGATGCCGATACTTTGATTGGAGTTCCTGCAGGCGGAACCTTCTCCGGACCGGGGATGAGTGATAGTATTTTCTATCCGAATCTCGCAGGTGTAGGCACTGGTTATAAAATAAACTATGTTTATACCAACCCTGAAACAGGGTGTACTAACGATACAATTATTGAAACCAATGTAATTGAAGCGCAGGCACAGATAACCGGGGTTAATGCACAGAATATCTATTGTTACGACGAAGCAATTGACACATTAGTGGGTATCACAACAAACGGACTTCCCGGAGGTACATTTACCGGAGATGGTATTACCTATCTTGGAGTGGATTCTATCCTTTTCGATCCGGCGGCTGCAGGTTCAGGGGATCATCCTATAACTTACGAATATACAGGAACAGATAGTGTTACAATTTTTGTAATTGAGGAAGTTCTTTTTGTTGATTCAATCGGAGATATTGATTTTGTTGGGCTCGAACCTGAATATTGTGTCGATGCTGGTTCTAAGACACTTACCGCGGTATTTACCGGAGATGGTGGTGGTAATTTCTATGGTCCTCCAACAGGATTTTTTAACGGAGGAAATTCTGCTCTTATTACTCCTGGCGTTGTTGGAGATAGTATTGTTCCTTATGATATTGAATATATTTATACATCCTTAAATGGAATATGCTCAAAATCAATAACAAAACAGGTAATAATACATCCTTTACCTGATGTTAAATTCATCATCAGGCCTAAATTTAATGTTGAGGAACCTGCAATAACCCTTGTTGGTTCGCCTCTGGGAGGTGTTTTTTCAGGAAGTGGTGTAAATGAAACTGACAGTACTTTCCACCCGGATGTTGCGAATCTGGGATTTCATAATATTACGTATTTTTATACGGATAATAACAGCTGTTCTAATGATACAACTCAACAAATTGAAGTTGTTGAAGTTAATGCCAGGATTGAAGGACTTGATACATTAAATATCTACTGCTATGACGGAATAATTGATACATTGACCGGAAATTTCCTTCTTGGAACAGCATATAACGGGTTTTTTGATGGTCCGGGAATTACAAATACCGGCGTGTCTGATACTGCCCTGTTCGATCCTGCACTTGCCGGTTCAGGAAATCATACAATAACTTATTATTATTGGGATTCGGTTGGAACACCCTTTAATGTTTCAGCCCAGATTAATGTTGATTCTATTGGCCCGGTCACTTTCTTTGGATATGATCCTCAATATTGCTCATATGACAACCAGGTGGAACTCTATCCCTCCTTATCTGATGATGGTTCAGTTATCTTTGAAGGAAGTGGTATCCTGGGTAATTTCTTTGACCCGTCGCAGGCAAATATCGGATCAAACGAAATTACATATACATATATAAGAACTTACTCTGGTTGCAGGAGTGATACAGTTGGTTATATCCAGGTAAATGCTCCGCCGGAAACAAGATTTAACGTCGCCGATGTATGTATTTCCGGACAAATGGACTTTGTACAGTTTATTAATATAACTAATTCAATTGACCCGGTAGTTACCTGGGAATGGACTACTGATAACTTTATTTTTAGTTCTGAAGAAAACCCTAAATACCTGTATACTTCTTCCGGCTTAAAAAATGTTATTCTAAAGGCTATAACAGACCAGGGATGCATTAGTGTTTTTGACACAAATTTTACCTTTGGCGACAAATCTTTAGCTGAATTTTCCTGGCAGAATGAATGTTTTGGCGACGATTCTATCACCTTCATAGCTGATACGGATGAAGGAAAAATTATTTCCTTCCGATGGGAATTTGGTGACGGGGATGTCTTTAATGATACAATCGTAAGTGAACCAAAACACTTATATGAATCCATTGGAAGATATGATGTATCGTTAATGGTTGAAACAGGGTTTGGATGCGTTGATACGATCAAACAAACGGTGCATATTCGTCCTTATATAAAATTCCAGGAGATTCCCGATAATTATTACCAGGATTTTGAAAATGGAATTACAGGTTGGGTTGAAGAATCAACCGAGCTGGATAATACTGGTAGCTGGGAGCTTGGTTTTCCTTCCGGTGAAATAATTAATACTCCTGCATCCGGAATAAATGCCTGGTATACCGATATTAATAAAGAAGATGTTGAACAATCATGGATTTCCAGTCCGTGTTTTGATTTTAGTTCGCTAAAAAAACCAATGATAAAATTGAATATCTGGTCTGCCCCTGAAAAAGGACGTAACGGAGCCGTACTCCAATCCTCTGTCGATGAGGGAAATACATGGTCAAATGTTGGAACCCTGAATGATGGGATAAATTGGTACAATTCATTTTCTATAAACGGGGCACCCGGCGGTCAGGCTCAGGGCTGGTCAGGAGGTCCTGATTCAAACTGGGTGGAAGCCAGGCACTCTCTTGACGAATTAGTAGGAGAGGAAAACGTTAGATTCAGAATTGCTTTTGGAGCCGATGGAAACGCATTGAATGATTTTGATGGATTTGCTTTTGACAATATCTGGATAGGTGAGAGATCAAGAATAGTACTTCTTGAACATTTTACCAATTCTAACGATAATGCGTCTGCAATTGCCGATGGAATCGTGAACCCAATCGTTAATAACCATCCGCTTGATGTGGTGGATATACAATACCATACAAGTTATCCGGAAAGCGGCCCTCTGAACCTTGATAACCAATCTGACCCAAGCGCAAGAACACTCTACTATGGAATTCCAAATGTGCCATATACTATTATGGATGGTGATATCATCAACTCATATAACTATACTACTTCTATCTTTAAAGAAGATAGCCTGAACCTGAGATCGCTGGTTGATCCCGAATTCAGTATCGACCTTACTACTGAAATTACAAATGGCAGTATTAGTATCGATGCAGATATCACAGCTATTGACTCAATTCCTGCAAAAGATATCACCGTTCAGATTGTTGTAATTGAAAAAGAAATAACATTATCTGGCGAGGGAACTATTGTGTATGAAAGTGTTCTGAAAAAAATGCTGCCTGATGCCGGAGGTACTAATTTCTCACAAAGATGGCTGCCCGGAGAAACAAAGAATATTAATACCTCATGGAATATGGAGAATGTTTATGATCAGGAACAGATAAAGGTTGTTGTTTTTGTTCAGAATAAAACAACGAAAGAAGTACTTCAGACTACAACTGATGATACATCTTCTGTTTCAACAGGTATCTTTCCGCAGGATTACAATAATACAGAATTAGCCTTTAAAATTTATCCAAATCCCACTTCAGGAAAGACATACCTGTTATTCTCCAGACCTTTAAAAGGAGATTACTTTTTACAGATATTTAGTAATCTGGGTACTTTAATCGAAAAGAAAGCTTTAAAGAATGAAGTTCAATACCTTGTTCTTGATACAGAGAATTATCAAAGCGGAATTTACTTTATACAAATTATTAAAGGTAATAGATTAGTTGGAATGAAAAGACTTTCGGTAGTACATTAAACTTATTGCTACTGCCCAAAAACCGGCGTTTTTTCATTTTTGATAAATTAACAAGATATGAACCCCGGCAGGGTTACTCGCTCCCATTTACCCCGTGAAATAGTGGCGGAGCCACTGCTGCTAAGCAGCATTTCACAGGGCAAGCTCACAAAATGGTTCTGAACCCTGTCGGGGTTAACTTTCTTTAGAAAAAGATATTTTTGTAATTCATAATTAGATTAAAGAACGATTCAAATGGTGCCAGGTGTTTCCACCTTACAATAAAAACCATGAAGCCAATAGTTTTAATATTCATCATTCTGTTTTCCGCTCCTTGTTTTACTTCAAAGGATTTTCAAATCATTGATGCGACCTCACAGGAATTTTTGGGGGGTATACCCGAAGCCGGCTATGGCACAAATTACAGACTGGTGTTACTGGCTCAGAAAAATTCTCAGAAGCTAACAATTGATCAAATGTGGATCGGGAATAAGTTTTTTGAGGTTAAGGCGAAAAAAAAGGATCATGCTCCCAATGATTATAGTTTCGCTAAGAATGATACTATTATTTTATCCTTTTCGGATATAACAAAAACCAATAAGGAAGGGGAAATTATTTCAAAAGTACTTGAAAAAAAACCGGATCCTCCGTACGATTTCCAGGGAGCTGCCCTTATCGGTTTTACCCTCAAAGACAAACGCAAATACAAAGAAGTGCCGGCGTTTAGAAAATTGGAGAAACAGGTATATCATTAAGGTATTGTTTAGGAAGAAATCATAATTTTTGTAACTGATAAGTGTGTTGAGAGGAAAAGAAACAGGATGTTATGAAATGTTATACGTTATAAGTTAAAAGTTATAAGGTTTTTATTAAAAGTCCAATGTTAGAATAACTAATAACTAATAACTTATAACCTATAACAAATAATGACGAAGGCATGCCTTTGGCACACTATTCCCCTGTAGAAATAGCTCCTATGTCGCATTTCACAGGGTTCACCCCGTGAAATAAATCGAAGATTTATTGCAAAGCAATATTTCACAGGGCCTGCCCAGTGAAATCCACGAAGTGGTGCGAAGCTATTTCACAGGGTAAATTGATAAATAGCATAACTTTAATTACTTGAAAAAGAACACCATCGGTGTTCGATTATTGTAGAAGAAAACCAATTATATAGAACACGGATGACACAGATAACACAGATATACACAGGAAAAAACAGAATTCAACTTTTTAAAAGGAAGGATATGAAATGCCACACGCAAATTTAACTTAT
>DAOVQI010000056.1 GCA_030628785.1 Bacteroidota bacterium | reverse complement strand
GTTTAGTTTTTTGGATTTTAAAGTTGGGATTTATTTTGGATTTTGTCCCGATAGATATCGGGATTGACCTTTGAACTTTCAGATCTACTGTTTTTCAATTAGTTTACAAGGTTATGTTCTAATTTACAAAGTTCTGTTCTTAATTCCCTTTTTTAATCAATTTGCGAAGCTAAGTTCTTATTAAATTTGTGCCACCTAAACGCCTATACCCAAAAAACTTTTCCAGTATACATGACTGCAGCCCGCCCGGCTGATACCCTGCCCGAATGAATTCGTTCAGGCGGGCGTTCGGACGTGTCGACGAGCATCGCTAAATCCATTTTACACATTCAATATCCTGTTGGTGTGGCAGGTCAGGATGTTTGGGGAACAATCTGAATCCAAAAGTGAAACTTCCCGGTTTTGTGGGAATAATTTTTGCTTTAAAGTAAGCCTTGCCTTCCTCAACTTTTTCCAGTGTAAATTCCTGTTTATGGATAATTTCGGGAGACTCGTTTTTACTATTATTGGAAACGACTAATTCCAGTCCAATTTGGGATGCCGGCACATTTTTTAAATCAATTACAATAGTACCATAATATTCTTCCCCTATTTTATACGACTTCTCAACAGGCGCTGAAAGATCAACAGAAATCACTTCAAGATCCTTCCACGACCGGCAGATTTTTTTCTTCCATGAAGCCAATCTTTTTGCCAAGGCATAATGGTTTTTCCTCATAACCAGGGTACGATCGAACAGCTTATTATAAAATTGCTCCCGGTAATCCGTAAACATCCTTTTCATGGTGTAATTCGGTGCTATTTTAGCCATGGAATTTTTAATAAATCCTACCCATTTTACTGGAATATCCTTTTCATTCCTGTCATAAAACGCGGGAATTATCTCGTTTTCCAGCAAATGATAAATGGTTTCCGCATCCAGTTCATCCTGAAAGTTCTGATTTTCATATGTTCTTTTTTCAGAAATTGCCCATCCGGCGTTTAAAACATAACCTTCAACCCACCAGCCATCAAGAACACTGAAATGCAAGGTGCCATTCATCACGGCTTTTTCCCCGCTTGTTCCCGAAGCTTCCATAGGACGAGTTGGGGTATTCAACCAAATATCCACGCCTTGTACAAGTTTTTTAGCCAGATCCATGTCATAATTCTGAAGGAACAGGATCTTCCCAAGGAACTCCGGTCTTTTTGAAAGTTCAAAAACCTTTTTAATCAGTCCTTTTCCACCACCATCCTTAGGATGTGCCTTTCCGGCAAACAGAAATTGCACAGGTTTATCGGGATTATTAACAATTTTTGCCAGCCTTTCGACATCCTTAAATATCAAATTTGCCCGTTTATACGTTGCAAATCTTCTCGCGAATCCGATTGTCAGGGCTTTATCATTTAAGGTCCTGGTTATTTCACCAATATGTTTCGGGTTTTCATGCCTTCTTATCCAATTATAACGAAACCTCTCTTTTACATAGGAGATCAATTGACTCTTTAAATTCTGTTTGGTTTTCCAAATGACTTCATCCTTGAATTTATAGATTTCCTCCCAGCATTCTTTTTCAGATTGATGCTGAACGATTGATTTCCCGAGTTTTTTCTGATACAAGTCCAGCCATTCACGTGCAACCCAGGTGGAATAATGAACTCCATTGGTTACATAGCCGATATGTAACTCCCGTGGTAAATATCCCGGCCACAGCTTGCTAAACATCTCCCGTGTCACTTCTCCATGAAGTTTACTCACTGCATTTACTTCCTGAGACAATTTAGCAGCGAGGTAACTCATATTAAATTTATCATTCCGGTTCCCCGGATTACTCCTGCCAAAAGCCATAAATTCATCCCAGGATATTTTTAGCCGTTCCGGATAGTGAGCTATATAGGTTCGCAAAAGATTTTCGTCGTAAGCATCATGACCGGCAGGTACCGGAGTATGGGTTGTGAAAAGAGTGGATGCCCTGACCACCTCCAGTGCCTCCTGGAAAGAAAGGTTATTTTCAGAAATCAATATCCTCAATCGTTCAAGCCCGATAAAAGCTGAATGTCCTTCATTGCTATGGAACAGATCAGCATTAATACCCAGAACACGCAAAACCCTTATACCCCCAATACCGAGTAACAATTCCTGTTTCAACCGGTTTTCTTTATCACCTCCGTATAAATGATGAGTAATAAAACGATCCTTTTCCAGGTTATCTTCATGGTCAGTATCCAGGAGATAAAGGGATACCCTCCCAGCCTTAACCTCCCAAATCCTTGCGGTAACCGTCCTGCCCGGAAAAACAATGCTAATGGTTTTCCATATTCCTTTTTCATCCTTTGCGGGTATCAGTGGAAGTTTTGAATAATGTTCAGGATCATAAATTTCATGCTGTTCGCCGTTAACAGATAAGATTTGTTTGAAATAACCATACCGGTATAATAAACCAATTCCTGTAATAGTGAAATTCGAATCGCTGGCTTCTTTTAAATAATCACCTGCAAGAATTCCCAATCCTCCGGAAAAGATCCTTAAACTTTCATGTAAGCCGTATTCCATGCTGAAATAGGCAACTTTTGGCTGATTCTCAGGAGGTTTTGTGTCCAGATAATCACAAAATCTTTTATAAACGTTATTCAGTTTATTAGTAAAGTTTTTGTCTTTTCCCAACACTAAAATTTTTCTGTAATCGACTTTTTCGAGAAGAGTGACCGGATTATGTACACACTCCTCCCATAAAACAGGATCAATGGCTTTAAAAAGATCTTCAGCTTCAGGATTCCACGACCACCATAAATTTTTCGACAACTCATTGAGAGGTTCCAATTCTTCAGGCAATTTGGATCCGACATAAAGTTTTTTCCAAATGGGCCTGGAAATTTCCCTGTGTTCCGTTATTTCAGGAGCAGGTTTCATTTCAGCAGAGATTTCAAAAGTATCAATTCTGCTGCCTGCTTTTTCCAGAGCAAGCTGATAAGCCTTAAAATAAAAGTCTATCAGGTTGTTCCATAAGGCAATTCTTGAAATTTCAAATGCCTTTTTTCTGGTTTCGTTTTCCTCTTTCAACGAAAGAGCCGAAAAATGTTTCAGATGATTTATGATGGATTCAACCACATATTCATCATTATCATCAGTACGGTCGATAACAAGGATGCCGTTACCCGGCTCAGGAAAATGATTTTTTACCCAGGAGCCAAAGCCTGCCAGTGAAGTTGTAACCGTAGG
Source organism: Bacteroidota bacterium (assembly GCA_030628785.1). Lineage (GTDB taxonomy): Bacteria > Bacteroidota > Bacteroidia > Bacteroidales > VadinHA17 > CAZEWS01. Next base: position 8,629 of record DAOVQI010000056.1, on the reverse strand, counting down.
AATAAAAAAAGCCAAGCTTTCCAGCGGAGTATATCCCCACGGTTCGTAATAAGAGGGGAAAAGGGTAAGATCAAAACCAATCAGTAAGTCATAATATGTTTCGTTGAAAATTCCATCATCGCCCTGTAAATATGAAGGAACAAAAACAACTCTTACCTTATCTTCCTTCCTGTTTTTCAGGCCACCTCCCTTTATCCTCGACAGAACGGGATCGAATTCAGAATCATGCAAACCATGAGTCAGATATGGGTCCCCGGTATCAATTTTTTTACCGGTCTCGCTTAAATTTCTTAAAACCTCCTCCCTTGGCCCGTAATTATTTGCCGGTATTAAAATAAAAGCCAGAATTTCCCTTTCGGTATCATTTGATTGGTTCAGTTTTGCAAGGGAATCAATAAACAGATCGATCCCTTTGTTCTTAAATTCATATCTTCCACTAATGGCTACAAGCAGGGCATTACCGGGAACCTCATAGCCAAAAACAGATCCGGCAACTTTGATCAATTTTTCACGGGCTTGTTTCCTTTTTCTTTCATATTCATCTCCCACCGGTACAAAATTGTCTTCAAATCCATTGGGCGTGACAATGTCCGGTTTTTTGCCTAAAAAATGATTACATTCTTTCGAAGCAATCTCACTAACGGTTGTAAATGCATCAGCGGTTTGTGCTGATATTTTTTCAAGTGATTGTTTTGAAATTATATTAAATTCCCTGGCAATCTGCTGGCTGTTATACTGTTGTAAATTACTATATAAAGGCCTGTTATTTCCGGCAATAGAGCGGCCAAGTACCGTGGCATGGGTAGTAAAAACAGTTCCTACACCTGGTGCATTTTCATGAAGATATAAAACGCCGGTTCCTGTCATCCACTCGTGAAATTGGGCTACCACCTTTTCATAATAACCCATGTTGAAATTCACAAAACTCTCAATCACCTTGGCAGAGGCGTATCCAAACAATGCCGGTTCAATATAATCCCACTGCCCGGATATGGAATCAAGCTTATATTTTTCCCAGAATATTTTAAAAATGTCATCTTTTTGAGAGATGAAATTGTAAAAATCAACCAGAATCACTATTGGCTTTCCTGATATATTCCACCTGCCTGTCTTTATTAATATTCCTTCCACTTCGGCCCTTTCTTTCCAATCCTTCAAAAGGTTCTGATCAGGAATGAATTCAGGGTTTTCTTTCTCATCTCTCCAAACATCCGGTCCTATCAAAATATACTTGTTCCTGAACTCCTCTACTAATGTTGAGGCTTTAGTTGATATAACAGTATGGATACCGCCAACCTTGTTGCAGACTTCCCAGCTTACCTCAAACAATAAGTGAGGCTTTTCAATATTCTCAGTCATATTACATATCAGAATTTACTTAGTTAATTAAAATATTAAGCTCTTAACCTGATTAATTGATAAACAATTGGTGATTAATTTATCAATAGCCCCGCCTTTTAAGGCGGGGCTTGAAAAGAAACCAACTCCCCTCACTCAAAATTTGGGGAATTTTATTTTCAAATTTATTAAATTCCCCAAATTTTGAGCGGAGATAAATAGGCTAACTTTGTTCCCCGCCCTAAAGGACGGGGCTATTGATATTTTTTTAATCTATAGTTTATGAATAATAGAGGTTAAAAGAGCCTTTATTGATTTTAACCTTTTCGATTATTTCCCACCACCGGTTTTTCTCCGGGTTTTAGTCGATGCTTTTGCGGCAGGAGTTTTTTCCGGACTTTTTCTTTTTTGTGTTCCCGGCTGAGATCTTGCTTTACCCGAAACGGTTTTTAGCTTTTTAAGCTTTTCAATTTCGGCAGTATATTTTTCGATCAACTTCTCTTTATCAGAAATCAATTTTGTTAAATTAGCTATTTCCTGATCTTTACCGGTTTGAGGAACGGCAGCATTAACACGGATCTCAAAATCACTGAGAACATTCATATAATTTATGAATGCATCATAAGGCGATTCGTATGGATTAAAATATGCATGTACATCCCCATCGGAAAAGAATTTCGTACACATATAATAAAAATGATCGCTGGTTTGTAAATAATTCCAGTCTTTCAAGATTGTTTCATCCTTACATTTACTGATCTTTTCTGACAGATCATATAGTTTATTGAATGCTTCTTCCTGAAGTTCATTTCCAAGCCAGGCAGTTAAATCCCTTTCTTCATCTGCCCAGGAAATAGGATGAGGAACATGAACAGCCGAAACCGGTTGTAACTTATTTACAACTTCAGAAGGAGTACTGAATGAAAAATCAGAATTGGATAATACTGAACCCGGAAAAGCCTTCAGGAATTCAAATATCCCTGTCTCGGCCCATTGATGTTCTCCAAATGTTTCATAGTCCATAAACAGATTAACCACCTCTTCTTTCCGGTCTATGTTATTCAGCCAACCGGTATACTTTTCTGCTGTTAAAGGCCATTCGTTCCAACTTTTGTTTGAAAAGCGAAAAGCGATATCATCGCTAAGTTTAAAATTCTTAAGCAAAACTTTCAACTTCGGATTGATTGCATTACAATATATGTAATTCGGGCTCTTCCATCCTAAAACATGCTTGGCGCCTTCGGTAAGCATGGCTTTATATCCCATCTCAGCAACCATGGCTCCCATTTCATCTGAATAAACCAATTCGGTATTCCTGAAGACCCTGGGTTTCTGGCCGAAATATTTTTCGACTTTCTCTTCGTGAGTCCTTACCTGCTTAAGAAATTCATTTTTGTCTTTTAGTGCCACAAGTGAATGGGCATTGGTTTCTGCAAGAAACTCAACTGAACCGGTTTCTGCCAGTTTTTGAAACGATTTAAGGACATGAGGAGTATACAACTCGAACTGATCAATTGCAATGCCGGAAATTGAAAAAGCGATTTTAAACCGACTCCCATGCTTCCGGATCAAGTCGAGAAGTATGTTGTTAGCCGGCAGATAACATTTTTCAGCGACTTTATTGATGATCGATTCATTGGAAAAATCATCATAATAATAGTGATCATTTCCTATATCGAAAAACCGGTATCGTCTGAACCTGAAAGGTTGATGAACCTGGAAATAGAGGCAGATTGTTCTCATATATGTTTCAATTTGAATAAATATTAATTCACTCCAATCGCACTACGATAAACTTCGCGAACTTTCAAAGCCGAATTCTCCCATTTTAAATCATCTACTTCCTGTTTACCAAATTTGATAAACACTTTTGAGAGCGCCGGATATTTCAATATTCCGTAAATGGCATCAGCCATAGCATTGATATCCCAGTAATCCACTTTAACTGCATGGGTTAGAATTTCAGCCACACCTGACTGGCGGGAAATTATAACAGGAACATTGGATTGCATAGCTTCCAAAGGAGAAATACCAAAGGGTTCAGAAACTGAAGGCATAATATAGACATCGCTCAGATGCAACATCTGGAAAACATCATTACCCTTAAGGAAACCCGTAAAATGAAATTTATCCATAATTTTCAACGCTGCAGCATGGCTTATCATTTTATTCATTAGATCGCCACTGCCAGCCATCACGAATCTTACATTATTCATTTTTTGAAGAACCCTGTGTGCAGCAGAGATAAAATACTCCGGGCCTTTTTGCATCGTTATCCTTCCCAGAAAAGTAACAATTTTTTCATCCATTCCTTTTCTAAACCAGCTACTCTCCTTTTCAACAACCGGTTCAACCGCATTATAAACTGTAATAACCTTTGCAGGGTCGATATGGTATTTTTCAATTACAGTATTTCTTGTCAGGTTACTTACTGTGATAATACGATCTGCTACATCCATCCCTCTTTTCTCGATGGCATAAACATCGGGGTTTACCTTACCCCCGCTCCGGTCAAAATCAGTCGCATGAACATGAATGACCAAAGGCTTACCCGATGCCTCTTTCGCTGCAATTCCTGCCGGATAAGCTAACCAGTCATGGGCATGAATCAGATCAAACTCCGTTTCCTCTGCAATCACCGAAGATACAACTGCATAATTGGCAATCTCGGTTAATAAATCAGTTCCATACTTCCCTGAAAATTGTATTTTACCTTCATCGTCAACCTGTACAAACCGGTATTCTCCTGATACTTCCTTTTCAGTTAACCGCCAATAATCCTCCGGGTCAACATAAGGGACAATACCCGATTTAACTTCCAGGAAATCCATTTTCTTTCTGAATCCTTCTATGTCAATTTGCTTTCGTATAATTGAGATATCTCCTGCTCCGATTAATCTGATCGCACTTTGATCTTCGTCTCCATATGCTTTCGGAACCACAAAGGTGACTTCGATTTCCTCGATAGATGACAGACCTTTTGTTAAACCGTAGCTTGCCGTTCCCAGACCACCTGAAATATGAGGAGGAAATTCCCATCCAAACATCAAGACCTTCATATTTTATTAATTTTCTGCTATTTCTAATATTTTTCCAACATTGTTAGAATCCGGAGTATTTCAGCTACACTCCACGCCTGGGATATTGCCCCCCCCGGAAGATGAGGAGGATTGCCATCATAGATCTCGGAAATTGAACCAATCCCATGCTCACTCATCACTTCTTCAAACCCTTCCACTAATTGTCTGACAAATCCAATCCCGCTTTTTTTGTGCAATTTTAAATAACCTTCACAAAAATGCCCCAACAACCAGGGCCAGACCGTTCCCTGGTGATATGCTTTATCTCTTTGTTCCTGGTTCCCTTCATACACTGCCTTATAGTCAGGATTTTTAGGAGATAATGTTCTTAATCCCCGTGGGGTTAGCAATTCTTTCCTAACGGTATCCAACACTTGTTTTTTCTTATCATTATCGAGAGGAGAATATTTAAACGAAACCGCAAATATCTGATTTGGCCTTACAGACCAATCTTTATAGTCCCCATCTACATAGTCAGCCAGGTATGCTTTATCAGGATCACAAAATACAATCCGGAATGACTCCTTTATTTTTTCAGGCATATTTACCCATTCCTTTACAAACTTATTATCCCCTGCTTTTTCAGCCAATTCCAGAGCAAATTTTATAGCATTGTACCATAAAGCATTTATTTCAACGGCAAAACCTTTACGCTGGGTAACGGGATATCCATCTACTACAGCATCCATCCAGGTTAAAGCCTTCCCTTCTTCACCAGCCCATATTAATCCATTTTCCTGCATTCTGATATTGAAAGAAGCACCTTCACGATAGGCCGCAAGGATGGCTTTCATGTGACCTGAATATTTTTTCCAAACGGACATTTCAGAACCGGCATAATCAACATATTGCTGAATAGCCCAAAAAAACCATAAAGGAGCATCGACAGAATTATACGCTGCATCTTCTCCGGATCCCATATTAGGAAAAAGTCCTCCTTTCAGTTTCTTAACCTCAGTATCCGTAACCTGAAGAAAGGTTTTAGGATCATCTATTGATAAGGTTAATCCCGGTAACGAAATAAATGTATCCCTTCCCCAACAGTCAAACCATGGGAAACCGGCAATAATCTGAGTTTCCCCTTTCTTTCTTACAATAAATTGCTGGGCAGAATTAATCAGGCAATTTTTGAAATCATCCCTGGGAACCCTTTTCTTCAACTCAGCCGTAAACCTTCTTGTTATGCTGTTCGGATTAACTTCTTTGGTGCTCCCCGAAAAAACCACGCTTTCACCTTTTTTTATCGGAAGCTCAAAGTAACCGGGAACAAAAAGATCCTCTTTATAATCATATCCTCGTTTTTGTTCTTCCAGATATTCAACATTATAATACCAATCAGGAACCGGGATAAAGTCAACAGACTTCGAAAATTGCATGTGTAGATAGGGATATCCGTTATATAATTTTGATTTGATCCCATTGGGTACGAATTCGGATTTTGTATTGGCTATCAAATTGGATTTACTCAAGGCATGGATATTCCTGAATGCAAGAAAGGGTTTGAATCTCAAAATTGTAGGAGAATGAGCTTCCAGCAGAGTATATTTTATAAGTACCTGCTCATCATTTTCAACCAATAGTCTTTCCTTGCGCAATACAACTCCTCCAACCCGAATGATTGTTACCGGAATGGTTTCTGCTTCGAAATCCCTGACATACTTGTGCCCTTTGGGTTCATAATTATCTCCTTCGTATTTATGAATTCCAATATTAAATTCTTTGCCATGCTGTATTACGGTCTCATCCAGAGAAGATAATAAGACATGCCTCTCGCCATCAAGCTGATCCACGGGGCAAACCAACAAACCATGATATTTTCTGGTATTACACCCTATAATGGTCATACTGGCATACGAACCAGCCCTGTTTGTTCGTAGTATTTCTTTGCCAAGAGAGTATTCCAGATTTATTAACTGGGATTTATCAAACCTGAGGTAACTCATAAAATAATTATTTAATGTATGTCTATTGTAAAACTGATACTCGTCAGACCACTGCTGCTGCCGGGCGTTATATACTCGTCAGACCACTACTACTGTTTAACTTTATGATTAAATTTAAAATATTATGCTAATAAAAAGATATAATAATAAATTTGAACATCTTAGTGGTCAGACGAGTTAAATCTGTTATGGTTTATGAAAAAGTAAATACATTTTAGTGGTCAGACGAGTAGGTTATTAGTCTTATAAAAAGGCTACAAATATCATAAATAAAATTAAGCTATTCAATTGTTTCTTTAATTTTTAAAATAAAAAAATGGTTATCTTCGCTCGGTTAAAAATTGTGAAATTTTGCTGCACTGGTAAACTATACAGGTAATCCTTTTACTTATATCACTTATGAAAAAAACAATTGTTATTTTATTGGCTGTTTATTTATTATCTGGTTGTCAGACGAGCCAACGTTTTGAAATTGCCGGAACAATAAAAAATTCGAATGGAGAATTGATCTACCTAGACGAAATTAAAACCAAGGATCTGGAAACGGTAGATTCAACTTATATCGACAAGAACGGTAATTTCAGGTTCAGGGGAGACGTGGCCGTCCCCAAGTTTTTTATTATTAAAACCAATTATGATAATTACCTTACTTTACTGCTAAATCCGGGTGAGAAAATATCCATTGAAGCAAACATGGAAGACTTTGGTATCAACTATAAACTGAAAGGGTCCAAAGATTCCAGAATCATTCAGGAATATAATTTAAAGCTCCGGGAAAATGTAAATTACCTTAAGGAATTAAATGAAATATTCAATGACAGTATAAACAGTCCGAATATTGAATCCATTATGATGGATCTGGATAAAAGATCAGAATTGATCGTTAAAGATCAAAAGGATTACACCATAAGGTTCATTCAAAAAAATAAGTATTCCCTTGCAAGTCTTTTGGCTCTTTACCAACAATTAACTCCCAGGAATCCTGTCCTTGATCCCTTAAAGGATATTCAATATTTCGAAATGGTGGACTCGACGTTATATAATTTATATCCTGAATCGGAACCTGTACAGGCATTGCATTCCCAGGTAGCCAATCTAAAGATCAAATTCAATCGTGAAAAACTTCTTGCCTTTGGAGCTATTCCTCCTGAAATTGCACTTCCTGATCCTGAGGGTGAAACAATAACCCTTTCTTCCACGAGAGGGAAAATTGTATTGCTCGACTTTTGGGCTGCCTGGTGCAATCCATGCCGGGTGGAAAATCCAAATTTAGTGTCCAATTATGCTAAATACAATAAAAAAGGATTTGAAATATATCAGGTTTCATTGGACAGAAAACGTGAAGACTGGGTTTCTGCCATAACGAATGATCACCTGGAACAGTGGATCCATGTCAGCGATCTTCAGTTTTGGAAATCCGTTGTTGTGCAGCAATATCAGCTTGATAAAATTCCCACTAATTTTCTCCTCGACCGGGAGGGTAAAATTATTGCCAAAGATGTCAGGGGCGAAGCATTATCTGAAAAGCTATCTGAAATCTTCGATTAATTTTCAATAACGATGAAAATATTACTACCTGTACTTTTTTTAGTACTATTGGCTTCCTGCGGTCAGAAAAGTAAAATTGAAATTAGTGGTCTTGTGAATAATGCCGACCAGAAATACATTTACCTTGATGAAATGGATATTAATCAAAGGAATCTGGCAGACTCTGCCAAAATCCGAAAGAAGGGTACATTTTTTTTCAGGATCCATTCCACTGAACCAAATTATTACCAATTACGATTGACAAGCCGTAATTTTATTACCCTGCTGGCATCGCCGGGTGAAAAGATCTCAGTGGTTTCAAAGGGTCGATATTTACCTGAAAATTATGAGATATTTGGCTCAGAAGGTTCTTCTCTTATAAAAAAACTGGATGATCAACTGCGTAAAACCATATATAAAACCGATTCCATTTTAGCTTTATATAAAGAAAGCCAGGAAAATCCCGGATTTGATACCATCGGTCCACAATTAAATGACGTATATACAAAAGTAATTCAGGATCAACGTAGATTCACCATTCGTTTTATTCTGGAAAACATCAGCTCTCTGGTAGCCATAAAGGCATTATATCAAAAGCTCGATTCCATAACATATGTATTATATGATAATAAGGATCTGCAATATCTGAAAATAGTGGCGGATTCATTAAAAGTGCATTACCCGGATTCCAAACATACGAAAGCTTTAGTAATTGACCTGGAACAAGGTTTGAAACGGTTT